>NZ_CP016953.1:475000-572500 GCF_001708305.1 Streptococcus himalayensis | reverse complement strand
GAAACCTTTTCAAATATTGGAAATGGTAAAAGAGGATACGATGCACTTGGTATCAACTTATCAAGAAAATAGAGATTTAAAGCAATCTTTGTATGAAGTGGATACCAATCAAGCTAAACTGCATCATTTAGAAGAAGAAAATGACCAACTGCGTGCATTATTGGATATGAAATCGTCTTTAAAAGGTGGTGTTTCGCTTTCTGCGGATGTTATTTTTCGACATCCTTCTTCTTGGTTGGAGGAATTATCAATCAATGCTGGATCGAAAAATGGTTTGGAAAAAGGAATGTTGGTGGTAGCAAAGGGTGGCCTGATAGGAAATTTGGTTGATGTTCAGCCTCATTCTAGTTTGGTTCATTTATTGACGAATGAGAAGAATTCTGAGAATATTTCTGTTCAAATCAAGACGGACAAGGGGATGGTCTATGGAATTTTGCAGGGTTATAATGCAGAAAAACAAGCTTTTGTTGTAGGTCAATTGAATTCTTATGAGGGTTTGAAAGAAGGAGATAAGGTGGCGACCAGCGGTTTGAGCGAAAAAAGTGTATCGGATATTTCGGTTGGAACTGTTGTAGCAATCATTGAGTTGCCTGATTATCTAACGAAAGAAATTTTAGTGAAACCAAGTGCGGATTTATCTGATTTGCGAGTAGTGACAGTTGTAGGGAAATAGTATGAAAATAGTAAGGTATTTATGCAAGCCGTTTTTAATCTTATTGCTACTTATGTTAATGGATACTCATATTTCTAATCTTGTACAATCTTTTTTCCCTATGATTTATCCTGTCGCCCATGTATTGTTGATTAGCCTTCTATTTTTATCGATTAACTTGCCAGATTTATTGACGATTGGTTTGTTATTTCTCATTGGGATTTTGTACGATGCTTATTATTTCCATTTGATTGGGATGGTTACTTTTATTTTGCCGAGCATGGGGATTTTTATCAATCATTTTAGTGATATTTTGATGCGTAATCGTTGGACTCGGTGTTTATCGGTTTTGCTGTTGATTGTTTTTTTTGACAGTTTTACATTTGCAATGGCGAGTTTTCTTGGTATTTCAATGGGCGTGCTGAGCCATTTTATAGTGTATATGCTAGCTCCGACGCTTGTGTTTAATTTGGGATTGATGCTGATTTTACAACCGCTTATGGAGAAAATATATTTATGATATGAAGGATACTGAAATGTAACAAGGGCGTAATATATCTTCGCTCTTTTTTTGGTATAATTAGGATTGTCTTATAAGAAAGGGTTTATAATTTTATGAAGAAAAAATTTGTTACTTCGATTTTATTAAGTACAATCATATTATCGCAAGGTGCTAGTTTAACGACTGTAATTGCTGATTCTACGGATGATAAGATTGCAGCTCAAAATAACAAAATCAATAGTATAGCAGCACAACAACAATCTGCTCAAGCTCAGGTTGATCAAATTCAAGGTCAAGTTTCAAGTATTCAGGCACAGCAAGAGAAATTGCAAGCTGAGAATGAAAAATTACAGGCTGAGTCAGAAAAATTGTCAGCAGAAATTGAAACTCTCTCTAAAAATATCGTTGCTCGTAATGAATCGCTTGCCAATCAAGCACGTAGTGCTCAAACAAGCGGAACAGCAACGAACTATATCAATACGATTATCAATTCAAAATCGATTACCGAAGCTGTTTCCCGTGTATCTGCTATGAGTGAAATTGTTTCAGCTAATAATAAAATGTTGGAACAGCAAAAGCAAGACAAAGAAGCAATTGCTGAAAAACAAGTGGAAAACAATGAAGCGATTAACACTGTTATTGCCAACCAACAAACATTGGCAGATGATGCAAAGGCATTAGAAACAAAAGAAGCTGAATTGAAAGTTGCTCAATTAAATTTAGCTGCTGAAAAAGCGACAGCAGAAGGTGAAAAGAGTGCTCTTCTTGAACAAAAAGCAGCAGCAGAAAAAGCAGCAGCAGAAGCAGCAGCGAGAGAGGCAGCTTACAAGGCTGAACAAGAGAGAAAAGCACAAGAAATGGCAGCCTCTGCTAATACAAATTTAGCAGCTCAAGTACAAGCGGCTCAACAAACTCCAGCAGCTCCTTCTGTAGCACAAGAAGCAGCACCGGCTCCTGTAGTATCTCAACCAGCCGTACAGGAAGCAGCACCGGCTCCAGCAGTGTCTCGTCCAACGTACAATTCATCTGCTGTGACTTATCCAGTCGGCCAATGTACATGGGGAGCTAAAACTCTTGCTCCTTGGGCAGGAGATTACTGGGGAAATGGCGGTCAGTGGGCAGCTAGTGCAGCAGCAGCAGGTTTCCGAACAGGTTCTGTACCACAAGTAGGAGCGATTGCTTCTTGGAATGATGGTGGCTATGGACATGTAGCCGTGGTAACAGCTGTTGAATCTACGAATCGTATTCAAGTTTCTGAATCGAACTACAATGGTAATATGAGTATTGGTAATTATCGTGGTTGGTTTGATCCAACGATTGCTCAAGGTGTTGTGACTTACATCTATCCGAATTAAGAATGAAAAGAGAGGGGTTCCTCTCTTTTTTGTGTATTCTCAAAAAACTCTTGACAAAATATAGTGGGGGGGGGGTAAAATAAAAAAGAAAATAATAATAATTAATAAACAGTCATATCTGAATTGTTTTTGCATTAGAATCAAGTGATAAAACAGGATTTGATGGGTTTAAAAGTCTAAGGAGAATAAGTATGAAATATACAAAATTTAGCATTCGAACCTTGGCGGTAGGGGTTGTTTCGATTGGATTGGGTACAGCGACAGTGGGTCAGAATCTTTCTCATCATGTGCCTGTCGTTGCGTACGCGGATGAAGAGACGGATAACAGCAGTGTCAGTACAGAGGAACAGGAACATCAAGCATCTATTCAAGAAGTAGAAGCGAAACGTGATGAAGTCGTAGCAGCGATTTTGAAGTTGAAGAATAATGATTTGAGTGAAGATCAGATTAAGAAAATTCTCTCTTCTGAAATTTATCAGCTGGATAGTCTTGACACGTATATCAGTCAAGAAAAAGATGAATTGGTGCGAAAACTTTCTACTGTACAATTCAAATATGAGTTAATTGATAAAGTCTTGACCGAGTGGAATGCGTTTTATGCGAGTAAAGGAATTGAGCATAAATTAGGATTTTCAGATTTAGGAAGATTATCAGTATTTAACAGCTCTCCAAAATCAGATATTCGATACGGTTATCCTACCGTTAATAATATAATAGAGCCCTCTGTAGGATATGAATTCCGTAGTTTAATCAATTCTTATGCTAGTCGTGATGAAAACGAAATGATTCGAGATCAGCAGTTAGCCTTTCATGATTTACGTAATTTGGAGAAAAGTTATGACGATTTAAAAGAAGCAAGAGAAAAATATAATGAGGTAGTGACCTATTTTAATGCACAGCCAGAAGAAACTCGTAAGGAACAGTTTATTGATTTTGCTGATGGAATGTTGCGTTTTGCTTGGGGAAGTATTCAATACACTTCTGTAGATCGAGAAGATGTGTTGAGAAAATTAACTTTACTAGAAAACCGCATTAAAGGCAAAATAGCAGACGAAAAAGCGATTGCTCAGGCGGTAAAAGAAGTCAATGGTAAGAAATCGACCATAGCCGCAGCCGTTCAGAAATTAGAAAATATCAACATTTCAGGAGAAATTTCTGATTTATTTGTAAATGAAAATGGTTATACTTCTTATGATGACTTTACGATTGCTGGGTTATCTCAAGCATTTCAAACTTTTGAAGAGTTAGAGGCTACCAAGCAGAAAAAGATTCAACAATGGGAGCATTTGTTGAAGCAAATGACGGTCATCAACGATATTTTAATCCAAGCGAATCAATTTGAAGAGAAACAAGGCGGGGAAAAACATAGTTATACAATTTCTCTTATAACTGGACCTGCTGGATCTAAACCTATAACAAAGTCACCATCTGTATCTGCATCACGACCAAGTAGTGAGGAGTTTTTTGCAAGCAAGGAAAAAGTGAGATCTGTGGATTTACCTTATAAATTCTATAATGCTTTAGATGAAATTAGGTATACAGGAGATAGTAAGGTGATAGAGGAAAAGAGGGATGCTGCCCTATCTCTACTATCGCTTGCTGAGAAGAAGTATGATGCGATGACAAAAGCTGTCTCTGCTTATAATCAATTAATTGATAAAATCAATGCTTTACCGAAGGACAAACGCCACCAAACATGGGTGGATTTGATTGATCAAAAAGAACCCTATCTGTCTGTGTTAGACGCATTACGGTTTGGAGATGAGGAGACAGAGGAAGGCATAGAGAGTCGTAAAGAGAATTTGTTAGCTATTTTTAAAAAATTCGACCAAGAAACATTTGCATCTACTGCTCCATCAACAGAATCTAGCACGTCATCCTCTGAAAATGCTACAAAACCGTCTTCAGACAGCACTGTATCGTCAAGTAGTGATGCTTCAGATAAGGAACCAACACTGACAAGTTCCAGTTCTGCTACTGCTGAGAGCATTTCAAGTGCGACAGAAAGTACTTCTTCATCAAGTGAGGAAGCTGCGTCATCGCTTGGAGATATGAATTCATCCTCTGAAAATGCTACAAATCCGTCTTCAGACAGCACTGTATCGTCAAGTAGTGATGCTTCAGATAAGGAACCAACAACGACAAGTTCCAGTTCTGCTACTGCTGAGAGTATTCCAAGTGTGACAGAAAGTACTTCTTCATCAAGCGAGGAAACTGCGTCATCGCATAGAATTGTAAGGGAAGAAAAGACGAAAATCAGTGACGCATCGGGATCTATTTCAAAAAACAGGAATCAAAAGCAATTGCCCAAGACAGGTACCATGCCTACGATTATTTCAATCTTAGGAGCTTTACCAGTGTTTGTCGCAGCTTATCTGTCAAGAAAGAAAGTTAATTAGTCATAGAAAAAACCATGAATTTCAGGTGAAATCATGGTTTTTCTGGTGGATAAATATAGCTGACTTTTCCTTGGCAGATAGTGGGGTCGAACCAACCACGGTAGTTGGAAATGTTCATGTGATGGTCGAAATTTGATTCGAGTACTTGAATGTTGGTTGGGGATTGGACATCTGTGACGACAGCAACATGGCCGTAGTCTCCGCCTTCCCAGCAAATGATAGCTCCGATTTTTGGTTGATTTCCAATCTTAAATCCGAATGCTTGAGCAGTCTGACTCCAATCTTTGGCATTTCCCCAGTTATTTCCAGCCCAAGGAGCGAGTTCTTTGGCACCCCAGGTGCATTGACCTACGGGATAGGTATTATCGACTGAAGAGGAAAGAAGGATTGGACTTTCTTTCTTGCTTGGTTTATCCATTGTAAAAGAAAGTTCGGCTATTTTAAAGGGATTTCCCCCAATAGTCCGATAAAGTTCGCTATGGACAGATTCATTTGCTACAAATGCTTGTGTCGAAAGAAGAGCATGATATAGACCATTGTCTTTTTGAGTAACGGTGCTCCAGACTGGTGCGACGGTTTCCGAATAGCTGACGAGCTGTAATTCCCCCACTCCTTTGGTATCGCTAATGAGGAATTCGTATGTATCAGCGGATAAAGGAGTTGTTTTGAGAGTGGCTGTGAGATGCTCCGTTTCTAACTGGACATCTCGAAGGTAATAGGTTTCTTGACTATGATCCAGATAGGTAATCGTGATTTGGTTGTGGTAATGGCCTGAAAAGAGTTGATGATGTCTGCTATCCACTAGCGTGCTCCATTTTCCTGGGCTAGTGAGGGTGAGAGGATAGGTGTGTGCATTGGTTTCGTCCTTACTCCAGACTATTGCTTGTGCAGATTGGACGATTTTGGATTGCTCTGTTTCGGTAAGGGAGAGCTGGTAGGTCGCTGAGATGGGATCAATCTGCTCGATTTTCAAATTTGGCTGAAGTTTTTCTGCCTGTGGCAGCTGTTCTGGTTGGACAGAAAACTGAGTGTAGGCCAGGGCAGTGAGAGGAGAGTTCACTGTTTCCTGATTATAAAGATACACTGTATAGTCTCCTGTCTGGTAGTGGTAGTCTTTCAGAGAAAGGTGAGCAATATAGCTTCCGTCGGCTTGTTTTTCAGCTTTATACCAGTGGTATTTATGGTTTTCGGCCTGCTCCAAAGCTATTTGTAAGGAAACTTGGTGGACATGTGTAGAAATTCCTTGAATGGAAATCGTCAGATATCCATCTGAGCAATGGCTATCTATGGTTGGCAGCAATGGATTTTGAATTGTCGAAGAGAGAGTTTTTGGAAATAATGTTTGGTTTGGAGTAATATAAGGAAGGGATGGATGACTGTTGAACATGTCTTTTTGCATGGTCATCGCCTGCACTTGGCTTGCTTGACTTGTAGAAATCAGGGTGAGACAGATAGCTAGGAAAAGAAGAGATTGTTTCATAGAACTCCTTTACATAAACTTGGTATTAGTTTATTCGTAAAAGATGTGAAAGAATTTTGCTAAGAATTGGGATTTCACAAGACAATAAACGAATGATTGTGTTATAATTTAATCAAATAATTCGTAAAGAGGTTTTAAGAATGAACTTATTGGTTGTCGGTTCGGGTGGTCGTGAGCATGCGATTGCAAAGAAATTAGTAGCGTCAAAAGTTGTTGATAGGGTGTTTGTTGCACCGGGAAATGATGGAATGATTGCAGACGGCATTGAGTTGCTCGATATTGCTATTTCCGAACATTCGAAATTGATTGCATTTGCCCAAAAAGAAGCTATTAGCTGGACTTTTGTAGGACCAGATGATGCTTTGGCAGCAGGTATTGTGGATGCCTTTGAGGCAGCTGGTTTAGTCGCTTTTGGACCGAGAAAAAATGCAGCAGAATTAGAGTGGTCCAAGGATTTTGCCAAATCCATTATGAAAAAATATAGGGTACCAACAGCTCGCTATGAGACCTTTTCTGATTTTGAAGCAGCCAAGGCTTATATCGAAGCGCAAGGGGCGCCGATTGTGGTCAAGGCAGACGGCCTAGCCCTTGGTAAAGGTGTGGTCGTTGCTGAAACGGTTGAAGAAGCAGTCGCAGCGGCGCAGGATATGCTGCTGGATCATAAATTTGGGCATAGTGGTGCGCGTGTGGTTATTGAAGAATATTTAAGCGGCGAAGAATTTTCTCTTTTTGCTTTTGTCAATGGAGAGGATTTCTATCTGATGCCGACAGCACAGGATCACAAACGGGCTTTTGATGGCGATAAAGGACCAAATACAGGGGGTATGGGTGCTTACGCTCCAGTTTCTCATCTGCCAGCTAGTGTGGTTGAGCAGTCTGTGGTTGAGATTATTCGACCTGTTTTAAAAGGGATGGTAGCTGAAGGACGTCCCTATCTCGGTGTGCTTTATGCCGGCTTGATTGTGACCGATGAAGGTCCGAAGGTTATTGAGTTTAATGCTCGCTTTGGGGATCCTGAAACGCAGGTCATTCTACCACGGTTGACATCTGATTTTGCAGAAAATATCACAGACTTATTAGCAGGAAGAGTGCCTAATTTTACGTGGCTTGAAGAGGGGGTAACTCTTGGTGTGGTGGTGGCAAGTGCGGGGTATCCTCTTGCCTATGAAAAAGGGGTACGCTTACCAGAAAAGACTAGCGGAGACATTAAAACCTATTATGCAGGTGCTTCCTTCAATACGAACCAAGAACTTGTTTCAAATGGGGGTCGAGTCTATATGCTCGTCACAACGCAAGGCACCGTGTCACAAGCTCAAAAGACTATTTATCAGCAGTTGGAAGAGCAAGACACGACAGGACTGTTTTATCGGACAGACATTGGCAATAAGGCAAATCAGTAGGAGAAAAATATGGAACACATACAGGTATCCCTTATCATGGGATCTATTTCAGATTGGGAAACCATGAAAAAAGCAGCGCAGGTATTGGATGAATTTGGAGTTTCTTATGAAAAAAAGGTGGTCTCTGCCCATCGAACACCTGACTTGATGTTTGATCATGCCGAAAAAGCTCGTGAACGAGGCATCAAGGTGATTATTGCAGGTGCAGGTGGTGCGGCCCATTTACCAGGAATGGTAGCAGCAAAGACGACCTTGCCAGTCATTGGTGTGCCAATTAAATCACGGGTACTGAGTGGAATTGACTCGCTTTACTCCATTGTGCAGATGCCAGGTGGCGTGCCTGTTATGACTATGGCAATTGGAGATAGCGGAGCGACCAATGCAGCCTTGTCTGCGGTGCGGATTTTGGCGCTTGAAAATTCAAATTTGCATGAAAAACTAATCGCATTTACTGAAAAGCAAGGAAGAATTGCAGAGGAGTCAAGCCATGACCTTATCTAAGACAATTGGGATTATCGGTGGCGGACAGTTGGGTCAAATGATGGCAATTGCTGCTATTTACCGTGGTCATAAGGTGATTACGCTCGATCCAGTAGCGGATTGCCCAGCCTCTCGAGTGAGTGAGGTCATCGTGGCGGATTATGCAGATGTAGAGGCCCTACGTACCTTGGTAGAGCGCTGTGACGTCTTGACCTATGAATTTGAAAATGTAGATGCTGCCAGTCTTGATGCAGTAGCAGACAAGGTGCTCTTACCTCAAGGAACGGACTTGCTACGAATTTCCCAAAATCGGATTGCAGAAAAAAACTTTTTGAAGCAGGCAGGTGTAGGGCTAGCCCCTTATCGAGTGATTACTTCCAGTAGCGATTTGTCAGATTATGACTTTGCGACCAAGCGAGTGTTGAAAACAGCGACAGGTGGCTATGACGGTCATGGCCAAGTCGTCATTCATGATGAGGCAAGTTTAGCACAGGCAAAAGTCTTGGCAGACCAAACCGACTGCGTTTTGGAAGATTTTGTTCCCTTTGACATGGAAATTTCCGTCTTGGTTTCAGGAAATGGACGAGAGCTGACCGTTTTTCCAGTTCAAGAAAATAGTCATCGCAACAATATTCTCGCTAAAACCATTGTCCCAGCCCGTATTTCTAAAAATTTAGCAGAAAAAGCTGTCCAAATGGCAAGAAAAATTGCCACAGACTTGCAACTTTTTGGTACACTATGTATAGAGATGTTTGTGGCAGGCTCAACTATTTTGGTCAATGAAATCGCACCACGCCCTCATAATTCGGGGCATTACAGCATTGAGGCCTGTAATTTTTCCCAGTTTGATACGCATATCTTGGGCATTCTAGGCGAAGCTTTGCCTAAAATCCAGCTCCACGCACCAGCAATCATGCTCAATGTCTTGGGTCAGGATATGGAGGTGGTGCAAAGGTTCATGGCTAAGCATCCGCAAGCTCACCTACATCTCTACGGCAAAGCAGAAGCCAAGCACAATCGGAAGATGGGGCATATTACCCTGTTGACGGAGCAGGTGGATGAGGTTGTTTTATAAAACAGTAGGAGGTTCTTATGCATCAAATCATCGTTCATGCTTTTGTAGACCAAGTGGCAGTTGTCGAAGTTCTTTTTGCTAGTCAAGATAAGGAAAAAGTAAGAGCTAAGTTCCAAGAGTTACAGGCGAAATTACCAAACGATTATCTAGCTATTTATGATTTACCACTTGATATGGATCTCGATACCTTATCACACTATCCGTCGGCGGAGATTAGCAAGGAAGATTTTGAGTAAGGGAGAAAACTATGGAATTATGATTACTTTGTGCTACAATCATACTAGGTATGAAAAAATAAAAGGGAAACGCTCAAATAATGTTATAATGCTATATTTGCTTTGAAATAATTTGAAAAATATGTAAAAATCCTGATATTAATTTTATTTTTTAGGAGATAATTATGACACATAGTACAGTGACAGACACACCATCGGTAAAAGATTTATTTGAGATTAAAAAATATATTGATGGACTAACTGATTTTATTAGGAACTGTAAGACTCCAATGACTCTCGCCATTCAAGGGGATTGGGGTGTTGGAAAAACTAGTATTATGCAACAGATTAAAGAAAAATTAGATAATAAGGTTGAAACGGTGTTTTTAAATACTTGGCAGTATTCACAATTTAATTTTGAGGAGAACTTAAGTATTTCTTTGTTAGTAGAATTAGTGACAGAACTTTCTTCTAAATTAGGAGAAGGTAAGGAATATGAAAAAACAAAAAGTGATATTTTTAATATCATTGGAAATATTGCTATTGCAGGTATTTCTACAGCTATTAGCAATGCAACTTTAGGGTTTGTAGATATTAGCGGTATTGAAGAAAAATTTAGATTTGGTGATACCAGTAAAAAAGATATCTTATTACAGCCTTCTATTCAAGCGTTGCGTGAACTAAATAATGGTTTTAAAGAATTGGTTAACAAAGTTCTAGAGAAACAAAGAAAGGAGCGTATTGTTTTTTTTATTGATGATTTAGATCGTCTGAACCCTTTACGAGCAGTAGAGTTGTTGGAGGTTATGAAACTCTTTTTAGAAAGTGATAAATGTGTATTTGTCCTTGCGATTGATTATAATGTAGTTGCTAAAGGTGTACGATTAAAATACAAGGATGAAATTGAAGAGGATAAGATAGATTCCTTTTTTGAGAAAATAATTCAAGTTCCATTTATTGTTCCGACCCATGTTTACAATATGGAAAATTATATCAAAGAATTATTTAAAGACTTACATAGTCATGATATATCGCAGAAAATTGAACAGATAAAGAATTTAATATTAAATTCAATCGGGAGTAATCCTCGAAATATAAA
Organism: Streptococcus himalayensis; assembly: GCF_001708305.1. Taxonomy (NCBI): domain Bacteria; kingdom Bacillati; phylum Bacillota; class Bacilli; order Lactobacillales; family Streptococcaceae; genus Streptococcus; species Streptococcus himalayensis. Next base: position 561,843 of record NZ_CP016953.1, on the reverse strand, counting down.
GCGTCTATTTAATTCGTTTAGTTTATTACTTAGTATTAATGATTTAAGTAAAGCTAGTAAGATTGAGAATTCAGAAGATATGGTTAAGTTACTAGCTACTTTATGTTTACAAATGAAATACAAGGAAGTTTATGATTATTTAGCTACTTCGGAAAATTTTAATATACCTGAGTTAATTGACACTGGCGATCTTGAAATACCAGATGACTTTAGTCCATTTAAAGATGCATTATTTGATATTTTTAAAAATAATTGGGGAAAGTTAGGTGAAAAAATAAAAATCTCTGGAGTAGTATCAAGCGGAAAGAAAACTGTTGAACAGAATACTGAGAACGAAGAATTTTGGAAAGGATTTACATATTACAATAAAAATACAGAGAATAAATTTAATTATAGACATAGTGGTAATCAAGTTACTTCTAGGTATTATCGTGTATTTAGTAATGAAGACAATGATTTTCAGTGCGAATTTTTAGTTAATAAAAATTCAATAGGTTTAGTATACGGTAATGTTAAGGATCAAAAAATAAATGATATACTTAAAAAAAAAGTAAATATATTCACAGAAGCATTTAAATCTGAAAACGTTGCTATCCGTGAGTGGAAAGATAAATCTAAAAATAATTATAATCATATACCCGGAATCAATATTAAATCTGAGGATTATGGATTGAATTCATATGGAAACTATAATGCGGCCTATGAATGGTATGTTCAGACATTGAATAAAGTATCAGAATTACTTCAGGAACAACTTAAAGACGAGGAGAAAAAATGCTAGAACGTTATACTCGCCCTGAAATGGGGGCGATTTGGACAGAGGAAAATAAATACAAGGCTTGGCTTGAGGTGGAAATCTTGGCTGATGAGGCCTGGGCTGAGTTGGGAGAGATTCCCAAGGAAGATGTGGAAAAAATCCGTGAGAATGCAGGATTTGACATTGATCGTATTTTGGAAATTGAGCAGGAAACCCGCCACGATGTGGTAGCTTTTACTCGTGCGGTATCTGAAACCTTGGGTGATGAGCGCAAGTGGGTGCACTACGGCTTGACATCAACAGACGTGGTGGATACGGCTTACGGTTACCTCTACAAGCAGGCCAATGACATTATTCGTGAGGATTTGCGTCGCTTTACGGACATTGTAGCTGATAAGGCGCGTGAACACAAGTATACCATTATGATGGGGCGTACTCACGGGGTGCATGCAGAGCCAACGACCTTTGGGCTCAAACTTGCTACTTGGTACAGCGAGATGAAGCGCAATATCGAGCGTTTTGAGCGTGCTGCTGAGGGTGTGGAAGCAGGAAAAATCTCTGGTGCGGTAGGAAATTTTGCCAATATCCCTCCATTTGTTGAGGAATATGTTTGTGAAAAATTAGGTATTCGTCCGCAGGAAATTTCGACGCAGGTTCTTCCTCGCGACCTTCATGCAGAATACTTTGCAGCCCTTGCGACTATTGCAACATCTATCGAACGTATGGCAACGGAAATCCGTGGATTGCAAAAATCTGAACAACGTGAGGTAGAAGAATTCTTCGCCAAGGGTCAAAAAGGAAGCTCAGCTATGCCCCATAAACGCAATCCAATCGGATCTGAAAATATGACAGGACTTGCGCGTGTGATTCGTGGTCACATGGTGACAGCTTTTGAAAAGGTAGCACTTTGGCATGAACGTGACATTTCCCATTCATCGGCAGAGCGGATTATCACGCCAGATACGACTATTTTGATTGACTATATGCTCAACCGTTTTGGAAATATTGTCAAAAACTTGACGGTATTTCCAGAAAATATGAAGCGTAACATGGAGTCTACCTTCGGCTTGATTTACAGTCAACGTGCCATGTTAGCCTTGATTGAAAAAGGGATGACACGTGAAGAGGCCTATGATTTGGTACAGCCTAAAACCGCCTACGCTTGGGACAATCAAACAGCCTTCAAACCCCTGCTTGAAGCAGATGAAAAAGTGACAGAACGCCTTAGCCAAGCAGAAATTGATGAACTCTTTGACCCGTCCTACTATGCCAAACGAGTGGATGATATCTTTGAACGTGTGGGCTTATAAGGGAAATCAGGCTAGAAAAGATTCTGTTCTCTCCCTTTTTTGACAGGGACATTCTGACGTGCAACGGTTAGGAATACCGTTGCATGTTTTCTTATGGATATTAGTCATTGAATGTTGCTAAAGAGCATTAAATGAAGTGACAGAAGAAAGGTATTATGATATATTGTATCTGAGGAGTATTCTTTGTGATAGAAGAGGGGATAGTGAGGTCGTTTTATGAGAAAACCTATAAAACTTATTTATATGACATTGTTTTTAGCTGTTGTGGTTATCGGTGCCGCTACTTTGATGTATACACAGTTGCAGGCTGAAAAAAGAAGTTTGCAAAATGAAGCAAAGCAACACCAGGTGACGAAGCAATCGAAAGAGTCAGACATCATTGCGACTTATCTTGATAAGATGACCTTGGAGGAAAAGGTGGGCTCCTTGTTTTTTGGGCGTTTGCCAGACGAGGAGACAGCTGTCAAAGATCTTGAAAAGTATCATGTGGGAGGTTTTATCCTATTTGGTCGTGATTTTGAAGGTCGGGAGCTGGAGGATGTCAAGGCATTGACCAATCGATTACAAAAGCACACACCGATTCCTTTGATTATTGGTTCGGATGAAGAGGGAGGTCTTGTGACGAGAGTCAGTGCCATCTTACCAGAGCCATTTTTATCGCCGATGGAACTGTATCATTCTGGAAAAGGATTGGAAGCCATTAAAGAGGATACCATTTCAAAAGCCAAGCTTTTGAAATCCATTGGAATTCAGACAGGATTGTCTCCGGTGGCGGATTATGCGACGAATTCTACCTCTTTTATCTATGATCGGACGATTGGCGAGGATATTGACACGACAGCCTCGTATGTAAAGACCGTTGTCGAGGTTATGAAACGTCAAAAATTTGGCTCAACCTTAAAGCATTTTCCGGGATATGGTGATAATGGAGATTCCCATACGGACTTAATCTATGATTCTAGAACTGTGAAAGAGTTGGAAAAAGAGGCATTTTTACCCTTTAAAGCAGGGATAGAAGCTGGGGCGGATAGTGTCTTGGTTTCTCATAATATTTTGACAGAGATTGACCCTGTTCCTGCTTCTATCTCGCCGAAAATCAATCAGCTGTTACGAAAAGATTTACACTTTGATGGTGTGATTATGACAGATGATTTGGACATGGCTGGTTTGGCAGATTTCATATCGCAGGAAGAAGCAGCCTATCGTGTCATAGAGGCTGGCAATGATTTTATTTTAGGGTCTCATTACGATACTCAAATCCCTTATCTTTTGGATAAAATAGAAGCTGGAAAATTGAGCGAAGAAAGGATCAATCAGTCTGTACGCCGTATTTTAAAATGGAAATATCGCTTAGGCCTGTTATCAGAATAAAAAAGTGATTTGAGATAGAGAGAAATGCTCTGTCCCAAATCACTTTTTATAGTTTTATTTTTGCTTGTTGGTGCAGGGGTGAGTGGGCTGTTTACACTCAATGAAAATCAAAGTTAGCGATTTTGCGACTTTCTTAGATGTTTCCAACATCTTTTATCACTGTCCTTTTCATTTGCTGAAAAGGCATCATGCTTGACTTACTTAGTCCACTTCATTTCATAGCAAAAAACGAATTTTTATATATGGTTTGATTATTTTTGAAATCAAATGAGTATTAGCTTGCTTGGCTTTGAATGTTAGGGCAGGAAAGTGCCTCTGTTCTTAATTTGGGATTTCCACTTGTCTTGTTTGCAAGTTTTTCTTCTAGGCTGGGATTGCTGAAGTAGCTTTGGATAAATAGTCGAGGAATGCTCTAGCAGTCTTGGTTGTCATCTAGTAATAGGAGTGGTTCTGACTTTGCATTATCTGATAATTATTTTATACTCGTTAAAAATCAAAATCTGACGTGGGTAGCTCACCTGGCTGAACTCTAGGTTTCGTTGCCTAGTCAGATTTTGATTTTTATAAAGGATTGCAGGTCTTGAGATCAAAAATCGAACGAATTCTTTTTCAAAAGGGATAAAGTCTTGATTTCTCTTGTATTTTTGATTGAAAATTTAGCAAAAAAGCGTTAGAATAGTAGACGGAGAAAATAGGGGGATTAGCCTCCCTCAGGACTGAATAGATATTGGAGGAAGTCATGTCGTTTTCTGATTTAAAGCTCTTTGCCTTGTCGTCAAACCGCGACCTAGCGGAACGGGTTGCTAAAAAGATTGGAATGGAGCTTGGGAAGTCAAATGTTCGTCAATTTTCTGATGGGGAAATTCAGGTCAATATCGAGGAATCGATTCGTGGGAAACATGTCTATATCCTACAATCCACTAGTTCACCCGTCAATGATAATTTGATGGAGATTCTAATCATGGTGGATGCCCTCAAACGGGCTAGTGCAGAGTCTATCAGTGTTGTGATGCCTTATTATGGCTACGCTCGTCAGGATCGCAAGGCTCGTGCACGTGAACCAATCACTTCAAAATTAGTCGCAAATATGCTCCAAGTTGCAGGGGTTAATCGCTTGCTGACGGTGGATTTGCATGCGGCACAAATCCAAGGATTCTTTGATATTCCAGTTGACCATTTGATGGGAGCGCCTTTGATTGCGGATTATTTTGAGCGTCGTGGTATGAAGGGGAGCGATTACGTTGTGGTCAGTCCCGATCATGGGGGTGTGACGCGTGCTCGTAAATTAGCAGAATTTTTGAAAACGCCGATTGCCATCATTGATAAACGTCGCAGTGTCGATAAGATGAATACTAGTGAAGTGATGAATATCATCGGAAAAGTGGACGGCAAGACCTGCATCTTGATTGATGACATGATTGACACAGCGGGAACCATTTGTCACGCGGCGGATGCCTTAGCAGAAGCGGGTGCGGTAGAGGTTTATGCGTCTTGTACCCATCCTGTCTTGTCCGGTCCTGCCATGGAAAATATCGAGAAATCAGCTATTAAAAACTTGGTTGTCTTAGATACGATTGCCATTCCTGAAGAGCGATTGATTGATAAGATTGTTCAAATTTCAACGGCGGAACTCTTGTCAGAATCCATTATCCGTATTCATGAAAAACGGCCGTTATCCCCTTTGTTTGAGATTTAAGGGAAGTTATGGCACGTTCAGAAGAAGTGATTTTAACCAATATGTGCTTGGTGGAGGATAGAAAGACTGGGCAGGTCCTAGTCCAATACCGCTCTCCAGAACGGTATGCTTGGTCAGGCTATGCTTTTCCAGGCGGACATATCGAAAAAGGGGAGTCGCTCCATGGAGCTGTGGTTCGTGAAGTCTTTGAGGAGACGGGCTTAACGATTGTAAATCCACAGTTAGTGGGAGTGAAGCATTGGCAGACGGATGTGGGCATTCGCTATCTGGTCTTTTGTTACAAGGCAACAGAATTTTCAGGAGACTTGGTGTCATCAAGCGAAGGAGAGGTTTCGTGGGTGGAGAAATCAAAACTTCCTGAAATGGAATTAGCTTATGACCTGCTTCTCAGTCTTGAGATGATGGAAGATGAAACCTTATCGGAGTTTTATTACTCAAAAAAAGTAGATGGCGAATGGCAAAAGCATTTTTACTAAAAAAGACGAGGTGGGGTTATTCCTGCCTCGTTTTATCGTGTGAAGTCGCTTGTGAGAAGTTTTAGTAAATAGGGAATTTAGCATTTATAAGGATGCGTATTTTTAAATATTTAACCGATACCAATTACAATGATACTTTCGAGTATGATAAAAAGCAAAGCTAAAAATGATTGTTTTTTCATGTATCTATCCTCATTTCTATTTTTTAATATATTATATGGTATAATAGTGTTGGTAAAAATTGATTCCCATTTGTGCAACAAAAAGGAGCAACATGAAAAATTTTGGAGAAATTTTTAAAAAATTTAGAGTGTCAAGAGGACTACGTTTAAAAGATATTACAAATGCTGGCATATCAAAATCTCAACTATCTCGGTTTGAGAATGGAGATACTGATTTGACAATTACTAAGTTTATGCTTATTTTAGATGAAATTAATATGCCTATTGATGAATTCATGTATGCTGTGCATGAATTCCACAGAGATGAATTAAATGATCTTTTAGAACAAATTAGCAAGTATATTTCAACGAGAGATATTCAAGGTATGAAAAAGCTTTTAATCTCCCAAATGGAAAAGAGAGATAGAAAGGATAAATTCTATGCTTTAAATACGATTTTAGTTAAAATTAGGCTACAAGACCTATCTGGGGAGTGCCAGTATACAAAACAGGATTTAAACTATTTGACGGATTACCTTTTTAGTGTAGAGTATTGGGGATGCTATGAATTATTATTATTTATGAACACTTTAGATGTACTTAACCATAAAGCTTTTATGGTTTTATCTAGAGAAATGAGCAGGAGAACTGATTTTTTTAAAGAAATTCCTACGCATAGAAGGCTAATGTCAACAATGTTTTTAAATGCCTATATCACTTGTATTGAGCGCAATAAGCTAATAGATGCCCTATATTTTGAAAAGCAACTACATTATTGTTTTTTTAAGGAAACAGAAATGTATGAACGTTTGGTTTTTCTTTATGCTCAGAATCTATACAACTATAAGAAAAATCAAGATAATAGGGCTATTATTGAAATGAAAAAGTGTATAGGAGCAATGAAATTGTCTGGAAGTAATCATATTGCAGAAAAGTATGAACAACATCTGAAAAAAATTTGGAAGATAAAATCTAATGTGCAGATATGGGAAAATTCTCCTTTTCTCTTATTTAGTGATATACTTCAGTTATCAAATAAAGGAGGATAAGCAAATGGATAATTTGGAAATTATTGATTTGCAAGAATTACTAGACCAACAGTCAGTTGTTATTTTTAATACTTGTGGTCCTAGTCACTCTTGTGGTGGTGGTCGTTAAGCACCATCTTGTATTAGTTGAGAGGAGGACAATTTCCTCCTTTTTTGAGATAGGAGTACTATTTATGTTAAAAGCTTTTTCAACAGATGAGAATATCTATTATTTTAATTCAGAAAATTTTACGTTATCAACTTCGGAAATTGCTTCGGAGATGGATATAGTTCGGGAACATGATGAGGGTATCTTAAAAAAAGTTGTCATAAATATATCTAATAATTGTAATCTTTCATGTGTTTATTGTTATGCAGATGGTGGTAATTATGGAATGACAAATCAACTTATGGATGTAACTACAGCAAATAAAATTATTGAAGAATTATGTAATGATGGAATTCAAGTCATTAATAGATTGATACTTTTTGGTGGCGAACCGTTTTTAAATATTGATTTATTTGTATATATAATAAAAGAACTTTCTAAAAATATCGAAATTAAGAAAATTGAAACTGTAACAAATGGTACTGTATTGAACCAAAAAGTTAAATCGATGATTGATTGTTATCATCCTTTTTTAACAGTTAGTCTTGATGGTCCAGAGTTAATTCATGATAAATTAAGAGGTAAAGGAAGTCATAGACGAACGATGAAGTTTATTGACTACTTGAAAAAAATAGATTATGAGAATTTTGAGTTGGCTTCAACATATACAAGGATGCACCAAAAATTAGGGTTTCAAAAAGAGGATATCTATAACTATTTCATCAATATGGAAGTTAGATTTAATATCAATCATGTATTTAGTAAAAATAAGGTTCTAGTTGTTAAAGAAATGGAGATGACGGAAGAGGTTCAAAAAACATTTATTGATCAGTCACTTGATGATATTATCAACAATAAAGTAAAAAACTACATTAGCCCAATTGTTTATGATGTTTTGCTTTCAATGATTTTTAAAAGTAAGACCAAATCATTCTGTGATGATATTGATCCAGAAACTACCGTAACATTTGATGTAGATGGAACAAGAAAATCCTGTTTTAGATTTTGGGGTACGCACAACAGTGACAAAGTTGCTCAATTCAATAATAAAGACACCTTTGCTCAATGCAAAGATTGTTGGTGTAAAGATATGTGTATGGAATGTGTTGCCAATATGATAGACGGTTATTCACAAATAATTTCAGAAGAAGGAAAATTTCTTGAATGCCAAAAACAAGATATGATGGAATACTGCATTTATAAAATTATTGAGTTGAGTAAGGACAAGAATCGATTATCAAAATTAGTGAATCACTTTGAAAGGTTTCTTAGATATGCTTAGTAAATGGATTTCGAAAAAATACTTAATCTTGTATGTTAGTTTTATTGCGATCACTTGGTTAGAGGCTATTATCAATCCAAGTTTGATTTCCTTGATTGTAGCTAGCTTTGAGAAAGCCTCTCTTGATGATTTATGGAGGGCTTTAGCCATAGGGATTGTCGGAAACTTTGTCATTTTGACCGGTCTTGCTGGAAAACGATATTACTACGCACGAATAGTAGCAGATTTCACCTTGAATATGAAAGGTAAACTGTTTGGCCATTTTCTTTATGATAAAAATATTCGTAAATCAGATATACTGTCTGAACTTGAAAATGATGTCAAACAGCTGGAAAATGATTATCTTGAACCTAGCCTGATTATTCTATCTTCGATAGGTTTTACGACAGTTTCTGTTATTTATGCCTTGCTGACTAATTTTTGGCTAGGTCTTATTTTTATCTTTTTCTATTCTATTCCAGCTCTTTGTAGTGGGATTGGCAGTCAGAAATTAAATCAGCTTTCTAAGGACAAAGCTAACTCGAACCAAGATTACCTAGCTCAAGTGACCAATATTATTGGCGGAGAACGAGTGATTAAAAATTATAGCGCTAGTGATTTTTTCTTTGCGCGGTTTAAGGATGCTTTATCAAAAAGAGTGAGTCAAGATATTCACTATGAAAAACAAAGAACTGTTAACAATATGCTGATCAACAGCATTGATGCCTTTTGCTCTGTTGTTCCGATTATAATCGGGGGTATCATGACCTACCAGGGTTCTCTATCTGGTTCTAGCTTTGTGGCTATTTATCTGGTTGCTTATAATATAGGTTACCAGTTCAATGAATTATCCTACTACCTCAACACTTATAAATCAACGCAGCAACTTAGGGATAAATATGAGTTCTTACTTGAAGGAGATGCTACAGCTAGCATCCTCAAAACTTCTCAACCTTTATTTCCTATCATTGTGAATAATGTCAATCTGACAGTTGGGGACAAGAAGCTTTTTCACCAATTATCTTTTACGGTTGAAAGAGGTGAAAAAATTGCCATAATCGGTCCCAGTGGTTGCGGAAAAACAACGGTTTTAAATATGATTTATGGGGATATTTTACCAGATTCAGGAGAGGTTACGTTTTCTCATCAGCAGGTGGAAAAAGATCATCTTTCTCAATCAATAGCGTATATTTTGCAAGAATCCTATGGTTTTGATGGTTTCAGTCTTGAAGAAAATATTGCCCTTGGTCAACCGATCGAGGAATCAAAGATGAACGAAGTGTTGAGTGCGGTCAATCTCTTGGCTTTAAAAAATCAGCTCATACATGCCAATCAACTGTCAGGTGGCGAAAAGCAACGATTAGAAATTGCTCGTAGTTTATATCATGATAGCCAGCTGATTTTAGCCGATGAGGTAAAATCAAATCTTGACAAGGAAAACGCTAGTCAGATTTCAGAAATTTTACTATCTATTCCCAGCACTTTGATAGAGGTCATTCACCATTACGATGATGAAACATTGGCTAGATATGATAAAGTCATTGATTTATCTTTATGGGATAGCAGTGATTTGTAAAAAATCAACTATTCTTCAATATATGTGAAATGTATTTGTAGAAAAGCAAAGACGAGGTGGGGTTATTTCTGCCTCGTTTTATCGTGTGAAGTGCTATGAAAAATCCTCTTCCTCTTTTGCTCTCCCACGGTTTTTAGTGTATAATAAGTCTATTAGATTTTTGGAGGTGGCTATGGAGTTGAGCAAACGATTTAATAAACAATTGGACAAGATTGAGATTTCTTTGATTCGTCAGTTTGACCAGTCCATTTCAGATATTCCGGGGATTTTGCGTTTGACCTTGGGAGAGCCTGATTTTCCAACGCCAGAACATGTCAAAGAAGCTGCAAAACGTGCAATTGATGAGAATAAGAGCTATTACACAGGAATGAGTGGTCTGTTGGAATTGCGGCAAGCAGCGAGTCGTTTTGTCAAGGATAAATATGGTCTGTCCTATCATCCAGAGAATGAAATTCTCGTGACGATTGGGGCAACGGAGGCCTTGTCAGCGACTCTGAGTGCTATTTTAGAGGAGGGGGATGTGGTGCTTCTTCCTGCGCCAGCTTACCCTGGCTATGAGCCTATTGTGACCTTGATGGGAGCTGAGATTGTTGAGATCGATACGACAGCCAATCATTTCATTCTCACTCCAGACATGCTGGAGCAAGCCATTTTGGAACAAGGAGACAAGCTCAAGGCGGTGATTTTGAATTACCCTGCCAATCCGACAGGCGTGACTTACTCCAGAGAGCAGATGGCTGCTTTTGCAGAGGTTTTGAAAAAATATGATATTTTTGTGATCTGCGATGAAGTGTATTCGGAATTGACCTATACAGAAGAGGGGCATACCTCCTTGGCAGAATTTTTAAGGGAACAGACGATTGTGATCAATGGTTTGTCAAAATCTCACGCCATGACGGGCTGGCGTTTAGGCTTTATTTTTGCTCCGCAAATTTTCACTGCTCAAATCATCAAGAGCCACCAATACTTGGTGACAGCTGCGAATACCATGGCCCAGTATGCAGGAATTGAAGCCTTGACTGTTGGGCATAATGACGCAGAGCCGATGAAAGTAGAGTACATCAAGCGGCGAGATTATATCATTGAGAAGATGACCGCCCTTGGTTTTACCATTATCAAGCCAGATGGTGCCTTTTACATTTTTGCTAAGATTCCCCAAGGTTATACTCAAGATTCCTTTGCTTTTTTGCAGGATTTTGCGCGTGAGAAAGCTGTTGCCTTTATCCCAGGAGCTGCTTTTGGGGAGTATGGTGAAGGTTATGTCCGCCTGTCTTACGCTGCAAGCATGGACACCATTCAAGAAGCTTTGGAACGTTTGAAAGACTATATGAATCTATGATAGAGTCCATCAGTAGTAAGGGAATTGTCCTTTACAATCGTAATTTTCGGGAGCATGATAAGCTGGTCAAAATTTTCACGGAAAAAAGTGGGAAGCGGATGTTTTTTGTGAAACATGCGACAAATTCCAAGCTGAGTCCAGTAATTCAGCCCTTGGTTTTGGCGGATTTTTTGTTGAAAATCAATGATGATGGGCTGAGTTATATCGAAGATTATCATGATGTGAGCAGTTTTCAGGCGATTAACAGTGATTTATTTACCATGAGCTATGCCACCTATGTAGCAGCCTTGGCAGATGCTAGTCTGGAGGACAATCGTTATGACCCTGCCCTCTTTGCTTTTTTGCAAAAGACTTTGGAGCTGATGGAGCAGGGATTGGATTATGAGGTTTTGACCAATATTTTTGAAATTCAGATTTTAAGCCGTTTTGGCGTATCCTTGAATTTTCACGAGTGCTGTTTTTGCCATCGGGTAGGCTTGCCATTTGATTTTTCCTTTCGTTTTGGCGGGGTGCTTTGCCCCGAGCATTATCAGGAAGATTCATATCGTGCCTGCCTTCATCCCAATGTGGTCTTTCTCTTGGACCAATTTCAAGCGGTGGAATTTCAAGAATTGGAAAAAATTTCCCTCAATCCTGAACTCAAAAAAGCCCTCCGGATGGTCATTGATCAGATTTATGAAGAGTACGTTGGCATTCACTTGAAAGCCAAGAAATTTATTGATTCTCTGGGAGACTGGGGAAGTATTTTAAAGGAGCCAGAATGAAAAAAATAGCAGTAGATGCCATGGGCGGTGATTACGCTCCCCAATCCATCGTTGAAGGGGTCAATCAAGCCATCCAAGCATTTTCAGATATCGAAATCATTCTCTACGGAGATGAAGCGAAAATCAAGAAGTATTTAATCGAACATGAGCGTGTGAGTATTGTGCATACCGATGAAAAAATCAATTCGGATGATGAGCCGACTAGAGCCATTCGACGCAAGAAAAATGCTAGTATGGTGCTAGCTGCTCGTGCGGTTAAGCAAAAAGAGGCAGATGCCCTCCTATCTGCTGGAAATACAGGGGCACTTCTAGCGGCTGGATTTTTCATCGTTGGGCGTATGAAGAGTATTGACCGTCCGGCCTTGTTATCGACCCTGCCGACCGTAGATGGTAAGGGATTTGATATGATGGATTTGGGGGCAAATGCAGAAAATACACCGCAGCACTTGCACCAATATGCTGTTATGGGGTCCTTTTATGCTGAGCAAGTTCGGGGAATCAAGCGTCCTCGTGTGGGACTTTTAAATAACGGGACAGAGAGCAGTAAGGGCGACCCGCTTCGCAAGGAGACCTATGAGTTGCTGGCTAGCGATGAGGCTATTCATTTTATTGGCAATGTTGAGGCACGTGATTTGATGACAGGAGTTGCTGATGTGGTGGTGACGGATGGCTTTACGGGCAATGCTGTGCTAAAGACGATGGAAGGTACAGCTATGGGCATCATGGGGCAGTTGAAATCCAGTATTCTTGCAGGAGGCTGGAGAGCTAAATTAGGAGCTATGTTGCTCAAGGGCAGTCTTCGAGAGCTCAAGCAGTCCTTGGATTACTCAGATGTGGGTGGAGCAGTCTTATTTGGTGTAGCAGCGCCTGTCGTGAAGACGCACGGTTCTAGTGACGCTAAGGCGGTGTATAGCACCCTTCGCCAAATCCGCACCATGCTAGAAACAACTGTCGTGGAAAAGGCAGTAGCAGAATTTTCAGGAGAATCAGATGACAGATAAGCAAATCTATCAAAAACTGGTGGCTATCATTGAAGAGCGAAAAGGGCAGGAATTGGACATTCATCCAGCCTTGAGCCTCAAAGATGATTTACAGGTGGATTCGGTTGATTTAATGGAATTTATCTTGACCATCGAAGATACGTTTGGCCTTGAAATCTCAGATGAGGAGATTGATGACCTGCAAAATATCCAAGATATACTTGATTTGATTGAGCGAAAAACTCGCTAAAACCGAAGAAATTATCTTTATTTTTTGAAATCAGACAAAGGAGATCAGCAAAAGCTGGTCTTTTTTTGGTTTTTAACTTTAAATAATACGGATTTTACTTGAAAGACTTGATTTTTTATGTTAGACTTAAGCCATAAAATTTCGAAAGGCGAATAAAATGACTGGTAAAGAATTATTATATTCGGGAAAAGCTAAGGATCTGTATGCAACAGAAAATGATGAGGTGATTGTTGCAGTGTATAAGGACCAGGCGACGGCTTTAAATGGGTTAAAAAAGGAACAAGTGCTTGGTAAGGGGCAATTGAACAATCAGATTTCGTCTTTGATTTTTGAAAAATTAAATCGAGCAGGAATTGCCACTCACTTTTTAGAAAAACTATCAGATACGGAGCAACTGAATAAAAAAGTGGCGATTATCCCGCTAGAAGTAGTATTGCGAAATTATACAGCGGGCTCATTTTCAAAGCGCTTTGGTGTGGCAGAAGGGCTCAAGTTGGTGGAGCCAATTGTAGAATTTTATTACAAGAAAGATGAGCTAGATGACCCTTTTATCAATGATGAACATGTAGCTTTTCTGGATATTGCTTCAACCGAAGAACTTACTTATATCAAGGCAGAAACGAGGAAAATCAATCAATTATTGATAGAGTGGTTTGCAGCTATTGGCTTGACCTTGATTGATTTCAAGCTGGAATTTGGGAAGGATCAAGACGGAAAGATTATTTTAGCAGATGAATTTTCTCCAGATAATTGTAGGCTCTGGGATGCCGAAGGACACCATATGGATAAGGATGTTTTTCGCCGTGGGTTAGGAAATATGACGGATGTGTATCAAATTGTATGGGAAAAATTACAGGAGTTGGACTAAGATGGAGAAACGAATTTTTGTCGAAAAAAAAGCTGGTTTTCAAATCAAGGCAGAGAGTTTATTGAGGGAATTGCAGGAGCGTTTAAGGGTTGACTCATTGACGAATGTACGCTTGGTGCAGGTCTATGATGTCTTTGGTCTGAGTGAAGATTTGATGACGTTAGCTGAGGAGCGTGTTTTTTCAGAAAAAGTAACAGATATTGTATTGTCAGAGCAAGAAGTGGCAGCAAGTCTTGCTGCTAGTCGTTTCTTTGCGATTGAAGCTCTTCCTGGTCAATTTGATCAGCGTGCAGCGAGCAGTCAGGAAGCCCTGTTTCTTTTAGGCGCAGGTAGTGATGTACTCGTAAAAACTGCTCAGCTCTATCTTTTAAATGCTGATACGAGCGATGAGGATGTAGCAGCGATTCAGGCTTATTTGCTCAATCCTGTCGATTCTCGTTTTAAGGATGTTACGAAAGAGTTGGAAGATCCTAATTTCTCCAGTTCGAATACGGTTATTCCAGTGCTTGATTTTTTCAAGGATTACACAGAGGCTGATTTTGCTCAGTATAAACAAAATCAAGGACTTGCTATGGAAGTAGCTGATTTGCTCTTTATTCAAGATTACTTTGCTTCGATTGGACGTTGTCCGACGGAAACAGAGTTGAAAGTTTTGGATACCTATTGGTCAGATCATTGTCGTCACACAACCTTTGAGACAGAATTGCGTCAGATTGATTTTTCAGCATCACAATTTCAAGATCAATTACAGGCGACCTATGAGAAATATCTTGCTATGAGAACAGAATTAGGTCGTGACAATAAACCACAAACCTTGATGGATATGGCAACGATTTTTGGACGGTATGAACGAGCAAATGGCCGTTTGGAAGACCTTGAAGTGTCCGATGAAATCAATGCCTGCTCAGTAGAGATTGACGTAGATGTGAATGGGGTAAAAGAGCCATGGCTACTCATGTTTAAAAATGAAACCCATAATCATCCGACAGAAATTGAGCCTTTTGGTGGTGCTGCAACCTGTATTGGCGGAGCTATTCGCGATCCGCTCTCAGGTCGTTCCTATGTCTACCAAGCCATGCGAATTTCAGGGGCGGGTGATATTACCCAACCCTTGTCTCAGACTCGATTAGGAAAATTACCGCAGCAGGTTATTTCAAAAACAGCAGCCCATGGTTATTCTTCTTATGGAAACCAGATTGGTCTCGCAACGACTTATGTCCGGGAATATTTTCATCCAGGGTTTGTCGCAAAGCGGATGGAGTTAGGTGCGGTTGTTGGTGCTGCTCCTCGTGAAAATGTGATTCGTGAAAAACCAGTAGCAGGGGACGTCATCATTCTTCTTGGTGGGAAAACTGGTCGAGATGGGATTGGTGGAGCGACAGGATCATCAAAAGTTCAGACGGCTACATCTGTTGAAACAGCCGGTGCAGAGGTTCAAAAAGGAAATGCCATTGAAGAGCGGAAAATTCAACGACTTTTTCGAGAGAAAGAAGTGACCCGTCTGATTAAAAAATCCAATGACTTTGGAGCAGGCGGAGTCTGCGTTGCGATTGGGGAGTTGGCAGACGGTTTAGAGATTGATTTGGATAAGATACCACTCAAATACCAGGGATTGAATGGGACAGAAATTGCCATTTCAGAAAGTCAAGAGCGTATGGCAGTCGTTGTTGCACCAGAAAATGTGCAGACTTTCATCACCTTTGCGGCTAAAGAAAATATCCTAGCTGTCCCTGTAGCAACTGTGACAGAAAGGCCACATCTTGTCATGACTTGGAAAGGGCAGAAGATTGTCGATATTGAACGTTCTTTCCTTGATAGTAACGGTGTGCGAGTAGTTGTGGATGCGAAGGTTACAGATAGTCCATGTGTTCTGCCAGAGCAACGTGTAACCTCCATCCATACATTGAAAGAGGATGTGCAGTTTGTATTATCTGATTTAAATCATGCTAGTCAAAAGGGCTTACAAACCATTTTTGATAGTTCTGTCGGTCGTTCAACGGTCAATCATCCTCTTGGTGGTCGCTATCAAATCACACCGTCGGAAAGTTCCGTTCAGAAATTGCCAGTTGCGCATGGTGTGACAGAAACCGTTTCTGTGATGGCACAAGGTTATAATCCCTTGATTGCAGAATGGTCTCCCTACCACGGAGCAGCTTATGCGGTCATTGAAGCAACCAGTCGCTTGGTGGCAACAGGAAGTGATTGGGAAAAAGCCCGTTTCTCTTATCAAGAATATTTTGAGAGAATGGACAAGCAGGCAGAACGTTTTGGAAAACCAGTCGCTGCGCTTCTTGGCTCTATTGAAGCTCAGATTCAACTAGGTCTCCCATCAATTGGGGGAAAAGATTCGATGTCTGGAACGTTTGAAGAATTAACCGTTCCTCCGACCTTAGTAGCCTTCGGAGTGACGACTTCAACGGTTGGACGGATTTTATCGCCAGAATTTAAGGCTACTGGAGAATACATCTATTACATTCCAGGGACTGCTATTTCTGCAGAAATTGATTTTGAGACCATAAAAGAAAATTTCAAAACCTTCACTCACATTCAAGCAAAATACAAGATAACAGCTGCAGCTGCTGTAAAATACGGTGGTGTAGCAGAAACACTTGCACTTATGACCTTTGGCAACCAGATTGGAGCAAGCGTTGACCTTCCTCAGCTTGAAAACAGCTTACAGGGGCAGTTGGGTGGCTTTGTCTTTACTAGCCCAGATGAGATTGAGGGAGTTTTGAAAATCGGACAGACAACGAGTGAAGCAAGCCTCGTCATCAATGGTGTTGATTTACCGATTACTGATTTGTTAGCAAGTTTTGAGAGGACTTTCGAGGATATTTATCCGACTGTATTTGAGCAGGACAGCCTTATGGCAGAAGTAGCACCAGTTGTGACCGATTTTGTGCGTGAAAATAAAGAAACAATCAGCCAACCCTTGGTGTATATTCCCGTTTTTCCGGGAACAAACTCAGAGTATGATTCGGCTAAGGCCTTTGAACAAGTTGGTGCTAAGGTGCGCTTAGAACCATTTGTAACGCTGGATGAAGAAGCACTGGCTCAGTCTGTTGAGAGAATGGTTCAATCCATTAGCCAAGCCCATATTCTCTTTTTTGCAGGTGGATTTTCAGCGGCAGATGAGCCAGACGGATCTGCAAAATTTATTGTGAATATTTTGCTCAATGAAAAAATAAGGGCTGCGATTGACGCATTTATTGCGCGTGGTGGTCTGATTATCGGTATTTGTAATGGATTCCAAGCTCTTGTCAAATCAGGTCTTCTTCCTTATGGTAATTTTGAAGAGGCAGGCGAGACGAGCCCAACTCTCTTTTACAATGATGCCAATCAGCACGTAGCGAAAATGGTGGAAACGCGTATTGCAAACACTAATTCACCGTGGTTAGCTGGTGTGGAAGTAGGTGCTATTCATGCCATCCCAGTATCACATGGAGAGGGGAAATTCGTTGTGACAGAAGCAGAATTTAGAGAACTTCGTGATCAAGGGCAGATATTCAGCCAGTATGTAGATTTTGAAGGGCAGCCAAGTATGGATAGTCGTTACAATCCAAATGGCTCCTTCTATGCGATTGAAGGGATTACCAGCAAGAACGGACAAATCATTGGAAAAATGGGACATTCTGAACGTTATGAAACTGGTTTGTTCCAAAATATTCCGGGAGAAAAAGACCAGAAGCTGTTTGAAAGTGCTGTACGGTATTTCACAAAGAAATAAGAGGATGATATGACATACGAAGTAAAATCGCTCAATGAGGAATGTGGCTTGTTTGGTATTTGGGGCCATCCACAGGCTAGCCAAGTGACCTATTTTGGACTGCATAGTTTGCAACACCGTGGTCAGGAAGGAGCGGGCATCTTGGCCAATCAAGCAGGAACCTTGCGCCGTCATCGTGGCTTAGGCCTGGTCTCTGAAGTCTTTAAGCATCAAGAAGATTTGGAAGCCTTGACAGGTCAAGCAGCTATTGGTCATGTTCGTTATGCAACAGCAGGCGGTGCGTCAATCAATAATGTTCAGCCCTTTCTATTTGACTTTTTTGATATGCAATTAGGCTTGGCTCATAATGGGAATTTAACTAATACTCAAAGTTTAAAGAGAGAATTAGAAGCGCAAGGGGCTATCTTTGCTAGTTCTTCTGATACAGAAATTCTCATGCACCTCATTCGTCGAAGTCAAAAAGAAACGCTCCTTGCTAAAATCAAGGAGGCTCTCAATCAAGTTAAGGGTGGCTTTGCCTATTTGATTATGGCGGAAGATAAGCTGATTGCAGCGCTTGATCCAAATGGTTTTCGTCCTCTTTCGATTGGTCGGATGAAAAATGGAGCTTGGGTTGTTTCAAGTGAAACTTGTGCCTTTGAAGTTGTTGGCGCAGATTGGATCGAAGATGTAAAACCAGGGGAGTTGGTCATCATAGATGATCAAGGAATTCAACATGATCGCTACACAGACGATACCCAGCTCTCTATCTGTTCCATGGAATATGTCTATTTCGCACGACCAGATAGTGTGATCAATGGGGTCAATGTTCATGCGGCACGAAAAAAAATGGGACGCCGTTTGGCACAAGAAGCAAAAATTGAAGCAGATATTGTGGTCGGTGTGCCAAATTCTTCTTTGTCTGCGGCTAGTGGTTATGCGGAAGAATCAGGCTTGCCTTACGAAATGGGCTTGATTAAGAACCAATATACTCAGCGGACCTTTATTCAACCAACCCAGGAATTACGGGAGCAAGGGGTACGGATGAAATTATCTGCCGTATCGAGCATTGTCAGGAATAAGCGCGTGGTCATGGTCGATGATTCGATTGTTCGTGGAACAACTAGTCGGCGAATTGTCCGATTATTGCGAGATGCAGGAGCGGCAGAAGTCCACGTAGCGATTGCAAGCCCTCCTCTCAAGTACCCTTGTTTTTTCGGAATTGATATTCAAAATCGGAGCGAATTGATTGCGGCCAATCATAGCAATGAGGAGATTTGCGAGATTATTGGAGCAGATAGCTTGACCTTCCTATCCTTAGAGGGCTTGATTGAGGGAGTAGGAATGGAAACAGATGCTCCAAATGGTGGTCTCTGTGTTGCTTATTTTGATGGGAAGTACCCGATTCCGCTGTATGATTACGAGGAGCGGTATTTGGAAAGTCTGGCAGAAAAAACGAGTTTCTACTAAATGTTAGTCGTTTAGTTGCTGTATTTAGTGATAAGAAAGGAGAAAAGGATGTCAAAAAATTCCTACGCAGCATCAGGTGTGGATGTGGAAGCTGGATATGAAGTAGTTGAGCGCATCAAAAAGCATGTTAAAAAGACAGAGCGTTTAGGCGTTATGGGGGCTCTCGGGGGCTTTGGGGGCATGTTTGATTTGAGTAAACTCTCGGTCAAAGAACCTGTCCTGATTTCTGGAACAGACGGAGTTGGGACTAAGCTGATGCTGGCTATTCAGTACGACAAACACGATACCATTGGTCAGGATTGTGTAGCCATGTGTGTCAATGATATTGTCGCAGCAGGTGCAGAACCGCTTTATTTCTTAGATTATATTGCGACTGGGAAAAACATCCCTGAAAAACTTGAGCAGGTTGTCAAGGGAGTTGCAGATGGTTGCTGTCTAGCAGGTGCTGCTCTGATTGGTGGAGAAACGGCTGAAATGCCTGGAATGTATGGTGAAGATGATTATGATTTAGCCGGTTTTGCCGTTGGTATTGCAGAAAAATCCCAAATCATTGACGGCTCTAAGGTCGTGGCAGGCGATGTTCTGTTGGGTCTTGCTTCCAGTGGTATTCATTCAAATGGTTACTCTCTTGTTCGCCGTGTTTTCGCAGATTATACAGGCGAGGAATGCTTGCCTGAATTAGAAGGGAAGCCTATCAAGGAAGTCTTGCTTGAACCGACACGAATCTACGTTCAGACACTTCTTCCTCTAATTAAGGAAGGTTTAGTGCATGGGATTGCCCACATTACAGGCGGTGGTTTTATCGAAAATATTCCGCGGATGTTTGGCGAAGAGCTAGCCGCTGTGATTGAGGAAAGTCAGGTGCCTGTTTTGCCGATTTTCAAGGCCTTGGAGAAATACGGTCATATTCCTCATGCAGAAATGTTTGAAATATTCAATATGGGCTTAGGAATGGTTCTTGCAGTAGCAGCAGAAGATGTACCGCGTATCAAGGAACTTGTGGATGAGGAAGTCTATGAAATTGGCCGTATCATTGAAAAAACAAATCAAAGTGTGGTCATCCAATGAAGAAAATAGCTGTGTTTGCTTCAGGGAATGGGTCTAATTTTCAAGTGATTGCGGAGCGATTTCCTCTTGAATTTGTCTTTTCGGATCACCGAGATGCCTATGTACTCGAGCGAGCCAAGAAGCTTGGTGTAACAGCTTATGCCTTTGAACTCAAGGAATTTGAGAATAAAGCAGCTTATGAACATGCGATTGTGGAGCTATTAGACCAGCACCAAGTAGACTTGGTTGTCCTAGCAGGATATATGAAAATCGTGGCAGACACCATGCTATCTCGCTATGAGGGGCGGATGATCAACATTCATCCAGCTTATCTGCCAGAATTTCCAGGAGCTCACGGCATTGAAGATGCCTGGAATGCAGGTGTTACTCAATCTGGCGTGACTGTTCATTGGGTGGATTCAGGTGTTGATAGCGGTCAGATTATCAGACAAGAGCGGGTGCCGATTTTTGCAGATGATACCCTTGAGAGTTTTGAAGAGCGCATTCATGCGATGGAATACCAACTCTATCCAGAGGTGATAGAGGAGCTCCTGATGGGCTTAGAGAGTACGAACGACTAAAGCACAGGAGCTAAGGACTAACTCATCTGTACTGCCACGCATCGACGAAAGAAAATCAACGAATAAGTAACAAAAAATAAGGAGAAATCATGACAAAAAAAGCCTTGATTAGTGTATCGGATAAGACAGGCATTGTAGCATTTGCACAGGAATTAGTCCAATTGGGCTGGGACATTATCTCGACTGGCGGAACCAAGTCAGCCTTAGATGCGGCAGGTGTAGCGACGATTGCGATTGATGAGGTGACAGGATTTCCAGAGATGATGGATGGGCGGGTGAAAACCCTCCACCCTAAGATTCATGGGGGTCTGTTAGCGAGACGAGATGTAAATAGTCATCTAGAAGCGGCAAAATCACAGGGGATTGACTTGATTGACCTAGTGGTGGTGAATCTCTATCCCTTCAAAGAAACGATTACAAAAACAGATGTCACCTATGCGGAAGCAGTAGAAAATATTGACATCGGTGGACCATCCATGCTTCGCTCAGCTGCAAAAAATCATGCCAGTGTAACTGTGGTCGTTGATCCAGCAGATTATCAAGGGGTATTGGAGGAATTGCAAGCAACAGCTGATACCAGTCTTGCCACCCGCAAGCGTCTAGCGGCAAAAGTTTTTCGCCATACCGCAGCCTATGATGCTCTAATTGCAGACTACTTTACCCATCAAGTCGGAGAAGAAAAGCCAGAGAAGCTCACTCTAACCTATGAACTTAAACAACCGATGCGCTACGGTGAAAATCCGCAACAGAATGCAGACTTCTACCAAACAGCCCTGCCCCTTGCTTACTCGATTGCAGCTAGCAAGCAACTGAACGGCAAAGAATTATCCTTTAATAACATTCGAGATGCTGATGCAGCGATTCGTATTATCCGTGATTTTCAGAATCGCCCAACTGTTGTAGCCCTCAAACACATGAATCCATGTGGCATTGGGCAGGCAGATAATATTGAAACAGCTTGGGACTACGCCTATGCATCAGACCCTGTGTCAATTTTTGGTGGCATTGTCGTCTTGAACCGTGAGATGGATGCGGCAACTGCTGAAAAAATGCACCCGATTTTCCTTGAAATCATCATCGCACCAAGCTACACACCAGAAGCCTTGGAGATTTTAACCAATAAAAAGAAAAATCTTCGAATTCTGGAGCTTGATTTTAGCCAGCACCTAGCCAGTACAGCTGAAAAAGAAGTGACTGGTGTGCTAGGTGGACTTCTTGTCCAAAATCAAGATGTTGTAGCAGAAAGCCCAAGCGACTGGACGGTTGTCACCAAGCGTCAGCCGAGTTCTGAAGAGCAAACAGCCCTTGAGTTTGCTTGGAAGTCCATCAAATATGTCAAGTCAAACGGCATTATCATCACAAATGACCATATGGTGCTAGGTGTTGGACCTGGGCAAACCAATCGTGTGGCTTCCGTTAAAATTGCCATTGAACAAGCAAAAGACCGCCTAGAGGGAGCCGTTCTGGCTAGTGATGCCTTCTTCCCATTTGCAGATAATATCGAAGAAATCGCGGCAGCTGGTATCAAGGCTATTATCCAACCCGGGGGTTCCGTCCGTGACCAAGAATCCATTGCAGCAGCAGATAAACATGGTCTCACCATGATTTTCACCGATGTCCGACATTTCAGGCACTGAGTTTCCAAAAGTGTATACTTAAAATTGGAACTTTTAAAGATGCTAGCTTTACAATTGTACGGAAATCAAAAGGCTAAGATTGTAAAAATATTAAAGAATGTTCGTTTTCTAGAAAACAAAGTGAAAATAAGATGAAATTTCACGCCTATTTTTCTTCTAAAAGAGCGTAAAAAAGAGGCTTTTTTACAAAAAAATTAAAAAAAGTTAAGTTTTTTTACAAAAACACTTGACAACAGATATACATAGGTCTATAATGAAAGTACAACGTAGGTAACTATGTTATAATTTAAAAATATAGAAGGAGATAAAACAAATGAAAAAAGTTTTATTGACAAGCGCAGCAGCTCTTCTTGCAGCTGCATCAATCGGTACTGCATTTGCAGCAGATAACTTCCCAGGAGCAGTAACAGCTGATAAGGAAGTGGGTACAGTTGTAGGGAACCCAGACGAACGTGTTGCAATCATTGATGAGCCAGGAGCACTTGACCAAACAGGTGGTGACACTAAGCATGATAAAATGATTGTTGAAGATGATAAAGGAAACCAAGCTATTTTCATCGACGACCATAGCGATGCTAAAGCAGATAAAAAAGAAGCAGCTAAAGTAACAGCTAAAGCTGGTACTACATCTAAAGCTCTTCCAAAAACTTCTGCAGTAAAATAATTTAGTTTTGAGCTAAATGCATATCACTAGAGCTTTGCTCTAGTGATATTTTTTTAGAGGAAGGAATGAATTATGAGTCGATCATCTCGTCGAAAATCCAAAAAAGGGCTTAGCATTTCCCTAATTTTGAGTATCCTTGTCTTTCTAGCAGCTTTAGGATTTTTCGTTTGGAAAACCTTCTTAAGTGGCCCAGAAACGACTACGACAACTCCGACAGCAAACCAAACAACAACGAACGCTGCCGCAAAACCTTACACGGTGTCTCAAGAAGAAAAAGATTACCTCAATCAACGATTTGAACCCTTGGTTCAAACCAACGCAGAGACTATCGCCTACGTCTATGCACCAGGGACCAACTTGGATGAGCCAGTTGTACAAGGGACAGACAATGCAACCTACCTAGACAAGACCTTTGATGGTGGATATGAGCCGTTCATGGGGACCGTCTTTATGGATACGGACAATAAAAAAGACTTCAGCGATCGCTTGACATGGCTATTTGGCCATGCACGTGGTAGTTTAGTGCCAGATAGTCGGATGTTTAATGATGTTAACTTTTACAGTGACCAAACTTACTTTAATGAACATCCTTATGTAGTCGTTGAAACACCTGAACGCAAGTTTTATTATGAAGCTGTGGCTATGGTGATTGTACCAGAAAATACAGCCTTTTACCGAACATCCTTTGACAGCGATGAAGATTTCCAAAATCAATTGCAAAATGTCTATGATCTTGCTGGTATCAAAAAACCAAATGTCAAAGTAAACGCAAAAGACCATTACCTCGTACTGTCAACCTGTCGCGAAGACGATTCTACCCTTCGTGCCAATCTCTACCTTCGTCGTGTTCCAGACGGAGAGTTGACAGATTTCCTAGCTGCACACGGGGATCAGTTGGCTTATGTACCGACCAGATAAAAAAGTCCTTTCGAGGGCTTTTTTTATCCATGACAGGATTTTGGTGCAACAGATAGAAAAACTTCTTGAAATCAGAAAGTTTTGAACAGATATTTTCCTTATTTTACGCTATAATGGAATAGAGGAGTCGATATGGAAAAAATTGTTTTTGTATGTTTGGGCAATATCTGCAGAAGCCCTATGGCAGAATTTGTGATGAAGAGTTTGACAGATGAATTACAGATTGAAAGTCGCGCGACCTCTAGTTGGGAACATGGCAATCCTATTCATCAAGGCACTCAGAAAATCTTGCAAGACTACGGGATTGCCTATGATCGACACAAAACGTCGCAACAGATTTCAGCAGAGGATTTTGCAACGTTTGATTATATTATTGGCATGGATCGCTCCAATATCGAAGATTTAAAAGCGATGGCAAAAGAAGCGTATCAGGACAAGATTGTTCCCTTTACCTCTCAGAGCGTCCCAGATCCTTGGTACACGGGTGATTTTCAAGAAACCTATGACATCGTTCAACAAGGCTGCCAAGAATGGTTGGAGAAATTACGAAAAAACTAGTGGTATGGAAAGAATGAAAGACTTATACGAAAAATATAGCATCTATCTCACACGCCAAAATTTTGAGATTTTTTCGGTGATGATGATTGTGATTTTTGCCTTGATTGTATTTACATCAAGCATTCCGAGCCAAGGAGTACTGACCTTGGATAATAAGACGATCAAGTATGACGGTAATATTGTCCGTGGAAAAATGAATGGTCAAGGAACCCTAACCTTTAAAAATGGAGATGTGTATAAAGGGAGTTTTAAAAATGGCTCCTTTAATGGCAAGGGGACCTTTACAGCCAAGGCTGGTTGGAAGTACGAGGGAGACTTTGTGAATGGTCAACCAGAAGGGCAAGGAGTGTTGACAACAGAAGGAAAGGCAGTCTACAAAGGAAAATTTAAACAGGGGATTTATCAAAATGCGCATTAAGTGGTTTTCATTGGTGAGGATAACAGGACTGTTATTGGTTTTACTCTACCATTATTTTAAAGAACTCTTTCCAGGTGGATTTATCGGGGTTGATATTTTCTTTACCTTCTCTGGGTTCTTGATTACAGCTCTGTTGATTGATGAGTTTGCTCGGAGTAATCGTATTGATTTGCTCGGATTTTTAAAGCGTCGTTTTTATCGCATCGTTCCGCCTCTCGTACTTATGGTTTTGGTGACCATTCCCTTTACATTTTTAGTAAGACAAGACTTTGTGGCGAGCATTGGCATGCAAATTGCGGCTGCTCTGGGCTTTGTGACCAATATCTATGAGATTCTCTCAGGGGGCAATTACGAAGCTCAATTTATTCCCCATCTGTTTGTCCATACTTGGAGTTTGGCGCTGGAAGTTCATTATTATGTATTATGGGGAGTTTTTGCTTGGTTTTTAGGAAAACGCAGTAAAACGGTCGGTCAATACCGAGGGATGATTTTTCTGACCTCTATTGTGCTCTTTGTCCTCAGCTTTGGAGCTATGTTTGCAGGTGCCTTTTTGTCACCCAATTACTCAACCATCTACTTTTCAACCTTTACCCATGTCTTCCCCTTCTTTATGGGAAGTGCCTTGGCAACTGTAACAGGCGTTAACAATGTCGGAGGAATCTTGAAGCGTTTAACGCGTTCGATGCCTTTGAAAAAAGTGCTCGGGGGGTTAGTCGGAAGCTTTGTTGTTTTATGCGTGCTTAGCCTCGTGTTGAAATTTGATAATCTTTGGACTTATTTAGTCGGCTTCTTAGCGTCTACGATACTAGGGACTACGATGATTTTGATGACGCGGATTTTGCACGAAAAGACTCCAAAGGCAAAAGAGCCAAAAATCATCAGTTTTATTGCTGATACGAGCTATGGAGTTTATCTGTTCCATTGGCCCTTTTATGTGATTTTCTCACAAGTAATGAATAATGGATTAACAGTTCTCTCGACAACAATCTTATCGTTTAGCTTTGCGGCCTTGTCCTTTTATATCTTAGAGCCGATGATTGCAGGTAGAAAACCAAAACTCTTTGGTATGGAATTTGATTTTAGTGCAATGATCAAACCCCTGCTATCTCTATCCGTTTTATTGACAGTTGTTTTATTGGTTGTAGTCGCTCGTGCACCGAAAGTAGGTCCTTTTGAGACAGACTTGATGGTCAATGCTTTAAATCAATCAGACAAAAAAATGATGACAACCAGACGCCTGGCTGAAAATGCGAAAGCCTCTAAATTTGAAATAGCAGATGGCATGATGCTAATCGGAGACTCTGTTTCCTTACGTGCTGCGAAAGCCTTAGAAGAAGCCTTTCCAGATGCCCAATTAGATTCACAAGGAAGTCGTAATATTGCCCAAGCAAATGACATTTTAAAAAATTCCATAGAAAATGGAAACTTGGTTAAAAATGTGGTGATTACAACCGGTGTCAATGTCGTAAATAATTACGAAGAAGAATTGAAAAAAACGGTAGAAATGTTGCCGAAAGGCTATAGCTTGATTTTTGTGACCCCTTATGATGGAAATTCAGGAAGTTATGCAGATCCAATTGCCGAAAAACATAGACAGGTTGAATTAGCACTAGCAGAAGAATATGATTTTATCACAATTGCAGATTGGTATACAACCTCTAAAGAAAATCCACAAATCTGGGCAGGAAGTGACAATATCCACTTTGGTGGGGACGGAGATACAATGGCAGAGGGAGCTAAACTGTATGCTCAAACAATAAAAGAGGCTCTGAAAGAAGCTGCTAAAAAACCTGTTAAAGGTGGAAAATAATCGATTAAGGTTAGGAAACTGAGGAAACTCGGTTTTCTTCTACCGATATTATGAAAACGCTTACTAAAAATGGTGCCCTATTCCCAAGAAAATCCAGAAAATGAAATCTTGTGAAATAAAAAAATTTAAAAAATTATTTCACAAAATAGAGAGAAAAATATCTATAAATTAGTCTTTGGATAATTTTTTCACAAAGAAATCAAAAAAACTTTGTGAAATGTTCTTGAAAGTGTTTACAAAAGAATTAAAATACGGTATAATAATCTTGTGAAATAATTAACAAGGTCAAACCTTGAACCATTGGAGGAAACTATGGCTGATAAGAAAACAGTAGCACCAGAAGACAAAGTCTTGGCTGCCCAAACCCATGTGGATGAATTGGTCCAAAAAGGGCTTGTCGCATTGGAGCAAATGCGCACCTTGACGCAGGATCAGGTAGACTATATCGTGGCAAAAGCCTCTGTTGCAGCGCTGGATGCCCATGGAGAATTAGCGCTTCATGCTTTTGAAGAAACAGGGCGCGGTGTTTTTGAAGACAAGGCAACAAAAAACTTGTTTGCCTGTGAGCACGTTGTCAACAACATGCGTCATACGAAAACAGTTGGAATCATTGAAGAAGATGATGTCAATGGTTTGACCTTGATTGCAGAGCCAGTGGGAGTGATTTGTGGGATTACTCCAACGACAAATCCAACCTCAACAACGATTTTTAAATCTTTAATTTCCTTAAAAACTCGTAATCCAATCATCTTTGCCTTCCATCCATCTGCACAAGCCTCTTCAGCTCATGCAGCTCAAATTGTTCGTGATGCAGCTATTGCGGCAGGTGCTCCTGAGAACTGTGTTCAATGGATTACTCTACCATCTATGGAAGCGACTTCTGCCTTGATGAATCATGATGGCATTGCAACGATCCTTGCAACCGGTGGAAATGCCATGGTAAAAGCGGCTTATTCTTGCGGCAAGCCAGCTCTTGGGGTAGGTGCGGGGAATGTTCCTGCATATGTCGAAAAAACTGCTAATATTCGTCAGGCAGCTCATGACATTGTTATGTCTAAATCCTTTGATAACGGTATGGTTTGTGCCTCTGAGCAAGCAGTGATTATCGACAAAGAAATCTACGATGAATTTGTCGCAGAATTCAAATCCTATCATACGTATTTTGTAAATAAAAAAGAAAAAGCCTTGCTAGAAGAGTTCTGCTTTGGGGCAAAAGCCAATGGTAAAAACTGTGCCGAAGCGAAACTCAATCCAGATATTGTCGGAAAATCAGCAGTCTGGATTGCGGAGCAAGCAGGATTTAGCGTACCAGAAGGAACTAATATCCTTGCAGCAGAGTGTAAAGAAATAGGCGAAAAAGAACCGCTAACACGCGAAAAATTATCTCCAGTTATCGCTGTTTTGAAATCAGAATCTCGTGAGGACGGAATTAACAAAGCACGCCAAATGGTGGAATTCCATGGACTTGGTCACTCTGCAGCAATCCACACAGCAGACGAAGAATTGACCAAAGAATTCGGGAAAGCCGTACGTGCTATTCGTGTTATCTGTAATTCTCCATCTACCTTTGGTGGAATCGGGGATGTTTACAATGCCTTCTTGCCATCCTTGACACTGGGCTGTGGTTCTTACGGACGCAACTCAGTCGGTGACAACGTAAGTGCTGTTAATCTCTTGAACATCAAAAAAGTAGGAAGACGTAGAAATAATATGCAATGGTTTAAAGTTCCTTCAAAAACATACTTCGAGCGCGATTCTATTCAATACCTTCAAAAATGTCGTGATGTAGAACGGGTGATGATTGTCACAGACCATGCCATGGTTGAGCTTGGATTCTTAGAGCGAATTCTTGAACAGCTTGAACTTCGTCGCAATAAGGTGGTGTACCAAATCTTTGCGGATGTAGAGCCTGATCCAGATATTACAACGGTTTATAAGGGTACAGAGTTGATGCGGAGCTTCAAACCAGATACCATTATTGCTCTTGGGGGAGGTTCTCCGATGGACGCTGCCAAAGTCATGTGGCTCTTCTATGAGCAACCAACAGTTGACTTCCATGACTTAGTGCAAAAATTCATGGATATTCGCAAACGCGCCTTCAAATTCCCAGAATTAGGCAAGAAAACCAAGTTTGTCGCTATTCCAACGACATCTGGTACAGGATCAGAAGTCACACCATTTGCGGTTATTTCTGATAAGGCCAATAATCGTAAGTACCCAATTGCAGACTATTCATTGACACCGACCGTAGCGATTGTAGATCCAGCGCTTGTCATGACAGTTCCAGGCTTTATTGCAGCTGATACAGGTATGGACGTCTTGACGCATGCGACAGAAGCCTACGTATCACAGATGGCCAATGACTACACCGATGGACTTGCGTTACAAGCGATTAAACTGGTCTTTGAAAACCTTGAAAGTTCTGTGAAGAATGCTGATTTTGAATCTCGTGAGAAGATGCATAATGCTTCTACCATTGCAGGGATGGCCTTTGCCAATGCCTTCCTAGGAATTTCTCACTCAATGGCTCATAAGATTGGTGGTAAATTCCACACTATCCATGGACGCACTAATGCCATTCTCTTGCCGTACGTCATTCGTTACAACGGTACTCGTCCAGCCAAGACTGCGACATGGCCGAAGTACAATTACTACCGTGCAGACGAGAAATACCAAGATATTGCCAAAATGCTTGGTCTTCCAGCTTCAACACCAGAAGAAGGGGTAGAATCTTATGCCAAAGCTGTGTATGAACTCGGTGAGCGTATTGGCATCAAGATGAACTTCAAAGATCAAGGGATCGATGAAAAAGAATGGAAAGAATCAGCGCGTGATTTGGCCTTCCTTGCCTACGAAGACCAATGTTCACCAGCAAACCCACGTTTGCCAATGGTTGATCACATGCAAGAAATTATTCAAGATGCCTACTATGGTTACAAAGAGCGTCCAGGACGCCGTAAATAAGTTATCAGCCAGAGGTTGAGCGAGTGCTCAGCCTCTTTTTTAGAGAGTATTAGAATGCCTATGTTATAATATTTTTAATAGAAAAATAAAAAAACTAATCAAATCCTCTTGAAATTATTTTCATAATATGTTAACATTTATGTAAGGGCTTACAAAGAAAGAAAAAGGGAGATAATTATGAAAAATCCAGCGTTGCTAGAGGAGATGAAGACCTATCGTGGTCGTGATGAGGTTCCTGCGGATTTTGACGAATTTTGGAATGGTGCCATTGCAGAGTTGAAACTTCCTGTGGACCATCGACTGATTGAGAAAGACTTCGGCCTTCCGACGGTTGATTGCTATGAGATTCAATTTGACGGGACCAATGGTGGTAAGGTGTATGCTCGGATGGTTTTGCCAAAGGGAGCTGACCAATCTCCTGTGATTTTCCATTTTCATGGCTACATGGGTAGAGGATATGACTGGGCAGATATGTTGTCTTATACGACAGCAGGTTATGGGATTGTCTCCATGGATGTGCGTGGTCAGTCTGGTTACTCTCTTGATGGGCCTCGAGATGTTCGAGGAAATACAGTCAAGGGACAGATTATCCGCGGTGTAGTGGATGGTCCAGACCATCTTTTCTACAAGGATGTGTATTTGGATATTTATAGTTTGGTAGAGCTGGTGGCTGGTTTTGAGCGAGTTGATGAAACTCGTCTATCGAGCTATGGTGGATCCCAAGGGGGTGCCTTAGCCCTTGTTGCGGCGGCTCTTAATCCACGAATTACTAATACCGTTGCGATTTATCCCTTCCTCTGTGATTTCAGACGGGTCTTGGAGATTGGCAATACCAGCGAGGCTTACGATGAGTTGTTCCGCTATTTCAAATTCCATGATCCATTCCATGAGACAGAAGAAGAAGTCTTTGCGACACTGGGCTATATTGATGTGAAAAATCTGGCGCATCGGATTAAAGGCTCTGTCAAGATGATTACAGGTCTTGATGATGATGTTTGTTACCCAATCACACAATTTGCCATGTATAACCGCTTGGAATGTGAAAAAGAATACCACCTCATGCCAGAATACGCTCACGAAGGAATGTTCGTTTATACAAACAATAAGGTCTTTAACTGGCTCTGTGGCACACATTTTGAAAGTAAGTCTTTGTTTACAGAGTTTAAGTGAGGCTGATTTCGAAAAGTTAAGGTAGATTTACTTTTTATCAGAAAAAGAAAGCGCTTTAAAAGCAAAAGATTTAGGAGGGATTTATGTCAAAATGGACAAAAGAAGAGCTGGTTAAGGCGATTCAAGGAGGCTTGATTGTTTCCTGCCAAGCTCTACCCCATGAACCTCTATACACGGAAGAAGGGGGTGTAATGCCACTTCTTGTCAAAGCTGCCGAAGAAGGAGGCGCAGTTGGTATTCGTGCCAATAGTGTTCGAGATATTGAGCAGATTAAGGAAGTGACAGAACTACCGATTATCGGCATTATCAAGCGGGATTATCCACCGCAAGAGCCCTTTATCACCGCGACTATGAAAGAAGTGGATGAGTTAGCTGTTCTAGATATTGCGGTCATTGCACTTGATTGTACCAAACGAGAACGCTACGATGGTCTAACGGTGGCAGAGTTCATCAGGCAGGTCAAAGATAAGTATCCAGATCAGTTGTTGATGGCAGATATTAGCACTTATGAAGAAGGCATGGCTGCTGTGGAAGCCGGTGTAGACTTTGTTGGTACAACTCTATCGGGCTATACCTCTTATAGTCGTCAGGCTGATGGACCAGACCTTGAGTTGATGAAACAATTATGCGATGCAGGGGTTGATGTGATTGCCGAAGGTAAGATTCATTCACCAGCGGAAGCTCGAGCGGTACAAGATTTAGGCGTTTGTGGCATTGTCGTAGGTGGAGCTATTACTAGACCAAAAGAAATAACTCAGCGGTTTATCGCTGCATTAAAAAAATAAGGGAGATGACGTATGACAACATTGAAACTTAATAATCTCTACAAACGGTATCCAAATAGTGATTTCTATTCCGTTGAAAACTTTGATTTACAAATCAAGGACAAGGAATTTATCGTTTTCGTTGGGCCGTCTGGTTGTGGGAAATCAACAACGCTCCGCATGATTGCTGGGCTTGAAGATATTACTGAAGGAGAGTTGTATATCGACCAAGACTTGGTGAATGACATCGCTCCAAAAGACCGGGATATTGCCATGGTTTTCCAAAACTATGCCCTGTATCCGCACATGACAGTGTACGATAACATGGCCTTTGGACTGAAACTTCGTAAGTATTCCAAGGAAGATATCGACAAACGGGTACGCGAAGCTGCGGAAATCCTATCTCTGACAGAATTCTTGCAAAGAAAACCAGCAGACTTGTCAGGGGGACAACGTCAGCGGGTAGCTATGGGACGTGCGATTGTCCGTGATGCCAAAGTATTCTTGATGGATGAGCCTTTGTCAAACTTGGATGCGAAATTGCGGGTATCCATGCGTGCAGAAATCGC
The DNA here is from genome assembly GCF_001708305.1 of Streptococcus himalayensis. Taxonomy (NCBI): domain Bacteria; kingdom Bacillati; phylum Bacillota; class Bacilli; order Lactobacillales; family Streptococcaceae; genus Streptococcus; species Streptococcus himalayensis. Next base: position 529,621 of record NZ_CP016953.1, on the reverse strand, counting down.
TAAAATCCACCGTCGTATCGGTGCGACTACGATTTACGTAACCCATGACCAAACAGAAGCGATGACCTTGGCAGACCGTATCGTTATCATGTCTGCTACGAAAAATGAAGCAGGTACAGGAACGATTGGTCGTATTGAGCAAGTCGGTACACCGCAAGAACTCTACAACGAACCAGCTAATAAATTTGTGGCAGGATTTATCGGAAGCCCAGCGATGAACTTCATTGAAGTACAGGTGGACGGAGATACATTGACAGACGGTGCAGCCTTCAATGTTGGTTTGACAGAACCTCAAAAGAAATTGTTGGCAGAAAAAGGCTATCAAGGCAAGAAAGTGATTCTTGGTGTTCGTCCAGAGGACATTTCAGCAGATCTTATCGTTGAAACTACATTCCCAAGTAGCGTCGTAGATGCTGAGGTTGTCGTATCTGAGCTTTTGGGAAGTGACTCTGTCTTGTACTGCAAAGTTGGAAAACAAGAGATTTCTGCTAAGGTAGAAGCCAGTCATTATTTGACTCCAGGTTCAAAAATTCGTTTCACAATCAAGATGCCAAAAGCGCACTTGTTTGACGTAGAAACACAGAAACGAATTACCTACTAAATATGTGTTGGGATCATTATTGGTTATAAAAATAAGATGGATGCTAAGCAACTATCAAAAGGGGAAGTGGTGATTTAGTCGAAAAAGAAAAGAACTAGAAACCCTATTGTCGTGTCACTGTCCTATAAGGACCTAGAAAAAAAGGAGAAAAAGGATGAAATTTAGAAAACTATTTTGTTCATTGTTGACAGGCGCTGCTATTGTATCTCTTGCAGCCTGCGGAAATTCAGGCGGTAGCGCTGATAAAGGTATGTCTGATGACTCAGGCAAAACAGAAATCACTTGGTGGGCTTTCCCAGTATTTACACAGGAAAATGCGACAGATGCCGTTGGTACTTATGAAAAATCAATCATCGATGCATTTGAAAAAGCAAACCCAGATGTAAAAGTTAAATTGGAAACCATCGACTTCAAATCTGGACCAGAAAAAATTACCACTGCTATCGAAGCAGGAACTGCACCAGATGTGCTCTTTGACGCACCAGGTCGTATCATTCAATACGGTAAAAATGGTAAATTGGCTGATTTGAATGACCTATTTACAGACGACTTTGTAAAAGATGTTAACAACGACAACATTATCAATGCCAGCAAGGCAGGCGACAAAGCTTACATGTATCCAATCAGTTCAGCACCATTCTACATGGCGATGAACAAGAAAATGCTCGAAGATGCTGGAGTTCTTGACCTTGTAAAAGAAGGTTGGACAACTGCTGACTTTGAAAAAGTTTTGAAAGCGCTTAAAGACAAAGGTTACACACCAGGGTCACTCTTTGCTAGTGGTCAAGGGGGTGACCAAGGTACTCGTGCCTTCATCGCAAACCTTTACGGTGGTTCTATCACAGACGAAGCTGTTAGCAAATATACAACAGATGATCCAAAATTTGTAAAAGGTCTTGAAACAGCATCTGGCTGGATTAAAGATGGCCTTCTATCTAACGGTTCTCAATTTGATGGTGGAGCAGACATCCAAAACTTCGCTAACGGACAAACTTCATACACTATTCTTTGGGCACCATCACAAAATGGTATCCAAGGTAAACTTTTGGAAGCAAGTAAAGTAGAAGTTGTTGAAGTACCATTCCCATCAGATAGCGGTAAACCAGCACTTGAATACCTTATCAATGGTTTTGCAGTCTTCAACAACAAAGACGACAAGAAAGTCGAAGCTTCTAAGAAATTCCTTCAATTCATCGCTGATGATAAAGAATGGGGACCAAAAGACGTACAACGTACAGGAGCATTCCCAGTTCGTACTTCATTTGGTAAATTGTATGATGACAAACGTATGGAAACTCTAAGTTCTTGGACTCAATACTATTCACCATACTACAACACAATTGATGGATTTGCAGAAATGAGAACACTTTGGTTCCCAATGTTGCAATCAGTATCAAACGGAGATGAAAAAGCTGAAGACGCTTTGAAAGCATTCACTGAAAAAGCGAACGAAACCATTAAAAAAGCAATGCAATAAGGAGTAGGATAGACAGTATTTGTTTATAGAATAAATACTGTTGACCGACCCGCAAGGTTTTAGAGTTCTGCATAGGTTATGATTCATGAATGTGAATGAGTTTGATGATAACCATGCTTAATAGTGATGACTGTTTGTATCCATAAAAATGACTACACAGTTGTCTGAATCAATCTCGGGTTAGAAGGGGTGGTCTCCTTCTCAACCATCCCACTATCCCCCTTTTTCTCTTCAATGATTTTCGAATGAAAAAGGGGGAATTTTTATCAAAAAGTTTAGGATATTTTAGGAGAAGTGGACGTGATTTCCAACTCTTCGAGTTAAATCCGTCATACTCAGAGTTTGTATGATATACATAACTCTAGCATTTCAAAAAAGGAGAGGTGTTTAATGTGAAGGTTAATAAAATAAGAATGAGGGAAACCTTAGTTTCGTATGCATTTTTAGCACCAGTTTTAGTATTCTTCATCGTGTTTGTTTTAGCACCGATGATTATGGGATTTATCACTAGTTTCTTTAACTATTCGATGACATCCTTTACCTTTATCGGTTTGGACAACTATACGCGGATGTTCCAAGATCCTGTATTTATCAAATCCTTAATCAATACAGTGATTATCGTTATTGGCTCTGTGCCAGTCGTAGTTCTATTTTCACTCTTTGTGGCGTCTCAAACTTATAGTCAAAATGCGATTGCCCGTTCTTTCTACCGTTTTGTCTTCTTCCTACCTGTTGTTACAGGGAGTGTTGCCGTAACGGTTGTTTGGAAATGGATTTATGACCCACTATCAGGGATTTTGAACTTCGTGCTCAAATCTGGTCACTTAATTGAACAAAATATCAGTTGGCTTGGAGATAAGCACTGGGCTTTGCTCGCTATCATTGTCATTCTCTTGACCACATCTGTCGGTCAACCGATTATCCTCTATATCGCTGCAATGGGAAATATCGACAATTCTCTTGTTGAGGCGGCGCGTGTGGACGGTGCGACAGAATTGCAAGTCTTTTGGAAAATCAAATGGCCAAGCCTGTTGCCAACAACACTCTATATCGCCATTATCACAACGATTAACTCTTTCCAATGTTTCGCGCTCATTCAGCTCTTGACATCTGGAGGACCAAACTACTCAACTAGTACCTTGATGTACTACCTATACGAAAAAGCCTTCAAGCTCTCTGAATATGGCTATGCAAATACGATGGGTGTCTTCCTTGCGGTCATGATTGCCCTTATCAGCTTTGCCCAATTCAAGATTCTTGGAAATGATGTGGAATACTAGGAGGTTTGTATGAAAAAGAAAAAATTAACTCCATTTACAGTGATTTCAACAATCATTTTGCTTTTGTTGACAGTGCTCTTTATTTTCCCATTTTACTGGATTTTGACAGGAGCCTTTAAATCTCAACCAGATACGATTGTGATTCCGCCTCAGTGGTGGCCTAAAATGCCAACCATGGAAAACTTTGAACGCTTGATGGTGCAAAATCCTGCCCTTCAATGGATGTGGAATAGTGTCTTCATTTCGCTAGCTACTATGCTCTTGGTCTGTGTGACATCTTCTCTAGCAGGTTATGTTCTTGCTAAGAAACGCTTCTATGGCCAACGCATTCTCTTTGCGATTTTCATTGCCGCTATGGCCCTTCCAAAACAAGTTGTCTTGGTACCACTTGTACGGATTGTCAATTTCTTGGGAATCCATGATACACTTGCTGCGGTTATTTTACCATTGATTGGTTGGCCGTTTGGGGTGTTCCTCATGAAACAATTCAGTGAAAATATTCCAACAGAATTGCTGGAATCAGCTAAGATTGACGGTTGTGGCGAAGTTCGGACCTTCTGGAGTGTAGCCTTCCCAATCGTTAAACCAGGGTTTGCAGCTCTTGCGATTTTCACATTTATCAATTCTTGGAATGACTATTTTATGCAGTTGGTTATGTTGACATCCCGTCAAAACTTGACCATCTCACTAGGGGTTGCGACCATGCAGGCCGAAATGGCAACTGACTACGGACTTATCATGGCCGGAGCAGCCATGGCAGCCGTCCCAATCGTAGCCGTCTTCCTCATGTTCCAAAAATCATTCACACAAGGAATCACCATGGGAGCTGTGAAAGGTTGAAACAATCCAGTGGATTGTTTCAAGTTGGAAATAGGCAAAACGCAGTTTTGCTTTCCACACAGTGCAGTGCACCATTCTAAGTTGGAAATAGGCAAAGCGAAGCTTTGTGTTCAGCTTAGTCCAGTGAACTATTTCAATCGGTGGATGTTGCAAAACCTCGTTTTGCTTTCCACACAGTGCAGTGCACCATTCTAAGTTGGAAATAGGCAAAGCGGAGCTTTGTGTTCAGCTTAGTCCAATGGATTTTCAATCGGTAGGTGTTGCAAAGCAGAGTTTTTACTGTTTGCTCGGTGGGGGTTATCACCCTAAGCCAGCAATAAAAACGAGCCAGGTTTCCAACACTCCCAAATTTATTTCAAGGAATTGTAGAAAATGAGGAAATCGGATGATTTTTGATCAATTACAACAGATAGGTCGTTATCGTGGTTTGCATCCCCATCTGGATCAAGCGATCGATTATTTGTTAACACATGATATGGCGAGTTTTGCTTTAGGGCGCTACGCCATCAATGAAGACAAGGTGTTCTTCTTTATACAGGATAATCAGCTTAATCAAGAGCCAGATGATTGTTTTGAATACCATGAACGTTTTGCAGATTTCCACTTTTTACTAGAAGGTCGAGAATTGATGCATTACGGTCAGCAGGTGAAAGAAGTTATCAAGGATTACGAAGAAGAGAGCGATATTGGTTTTGTTTCTTGTAACCTAGCGACTCCTCTTCATCTGACAGAAGAGAATATTGCCATTTTCCTACCAAATGAACCGCACCAGCCTAATCTGTATGATCGGGCAGGTGAGCGGGTCAAGAAATGCGTAGTGAAAGTGCTTATTGACTAAAAGAGGGAGACGAGAAATGAGAAATAGGAGTACACAGTTGTTATCATCTATTTTTAATACCGATAATTGGCTGATGAGAGTCTGTGAAAAAATCTTGGATTTAGTCACGCTCAATCTCTTGTTTCTGATTTCTTGTTTACCGATTGTGACGATTGGCATTGCTAAAATTAGCCTGTATCGAAGCTTGCAAGAAGTGCGAGAAAGTCGAGGAGTTCGAGTGATTCGCCTCTATGTCCATACCTTTAAGGCAGAATGGAAGCACGGTCTGGCTTTAGGGGGGATTGAGATTTTGGTCAGTATCATTTGCTTGATGAACTTCCTACTTTTTAGAGGTCAGACAGCGATGGTATTTCAAGGGATGAAAATGCTGGCGTTTGGGCTTTTTTTCCTGATGATCATGGTGATGCTCTATGCCTATCCTTTGGCGGCACGCTTTGAACAAAGCTTGCAAGAACTCTTACAAACCGCTTTCGTGCTGGCAGGTCTGCATTTCTTGTGGACTTTTGGGATGTTAGGCTTTGTTGCCTTGCTTACCTTTTTACTCATAGGATCAAGCTGGACCATTGTCTTTGGAGGCATGTTCTTCTTGTTAGCAGGATTTTCAAGTTTAGTTTATCTACAACTTGGAATTCTGGAGCCGATTTTTAGAAAATATGACAATTCCCCTCAATAAGGGAATTACGAATACCAATTAGATGAAAAATTCCTTCGCAAGATGGGTCAGATGAGGTTTTCATAACCTAGAAAAGACCCTCTCTTGGGTTGGACTTTTACGTAATAGAAAGACAAAGAAAGCAGATGTTCTTTCTTTTGTAATGGAGAAAACAAATGAAAAATTTAGAAAAATACCATGGAATTATCCCTGCATTTTATGCATGTTATGATGAAAATGGGGAGATTAGCCGAGAAGGCGTTCGTAGCCTAGCAGAATACTTTATCGAAAAAGGCGTGCAAGGCTTGTATGTCAATGGTTCTTCTGGCGAATGTATCTACCAAAGTGTGGCCGACCGTAAAGTCGTGTTGGAAGAAGTCATGGCTGTTGCCAAAGGGAAATTAACCATTATTGCCCATGTTGCTTGTAACAATACAAAAGATAGCGTCGAATTGGCACGCCATGCAGAAAGTCTTGGAGTGGATGCGATTGCGGCAATTCCACCGATTTATTTCCGCTTGCCAGAATACTCTGTTGCCCAATACTGGAATGACATGAGTGCAGCAGCTCCAAATACGGATTTTGTGATTTACAATATTCCTCAGTTGGCAGGTGTAGCCCTCACTCCTAGTCTTTACAAAGAAATGCTCAAAAATGAACGGGTTATTGGGGTGAAAAATTCTTCTATGCCAGTTCAGGATATCCAAACCTTTGCTAGTCTTGGTGGCGATGACCATGTCGTCTTTAATGGTCCAGATGAGCAATTCCTAGGTGGTCGTCTCATGGGTGCTGCTGCTGGTATCGGAGGAACTTACGGTGCCATGCCAGAACTCTTCTTGAAACTCAACCAATTGATTGCAGACAAGGATTTGGAAACAGCTAAAGAATTGCAATTTGCGATTAACGATATTATCAAGCATTTAGTAGCTGCACATGGCAATATGTATGCGGTGATCAAAGAAGTATTGCGTATCAACGAAGGATTAAATCTAGGAAGCGTACGTGCACCTTTAACTCCAGTATGTGAGTCTGATAAAGCCGTTGTCGAAGGAGCTGCCCGCTTAATTCGTGAAACCAAAGAGCGTTTCTTGGGAGCGTAATTAGCAGCACGATTTCAACGAATGCGATGTTGGTGTCTCCTGCATAGTTGGGTGGGGTGCGAACGGTGAGTAGTACCCGTTCAACTAAGGTGTCTGCTACACTAAGCTCGTTTTACTAGAGGAAGAGGAGAAGAGGTGACTCATGAAAAAATATGTTGCCATTGATATTGGTGGGACTAGTATCAAGTACGGTTTGATTGATGAGGAAGCTCATTTGTTGGTCAGCCAAGAAATGCCGACAGAGGCTCATAAAGGCGGTCCAGAGATTTTGAAAAAGGTGGCGACGATTGTCTCAACTTACTTGGAAGAAGTTAGTTTATCTGGCATTTGCATTTCCTCAGCAGGAATGGTCGATCCAGATAAGGGAGAGATTTTCTACGCTGGACCACAAATTCCAAACTATGCTGGTACGCAGTTTAAAAAAGATTTAGAAGCCCAGTTTGGCATTCCGTGTGAGATTGAAAATGATGTCAATTGCGCAGGGCTTGCTGAGGTTGTTTCAGGAAGTGGGAAAGGGGCAAAGGTAGCTGTTTGCTTGACAGTCGGTACAGGTATCGGGGGTTGTCTCTTGATTGACTCCCATGTTTTCCACGGTTTTAGCAATTCGGCCTGTGAAGTGGGCTATCTCCACTTACCAGACGGAGCTTTCCAAGATTTGGCGTCAACGACTGCCTTGGTTCGCTATGTGGCAGAAGCCCATGGTGATGATGTCAAAGATTGGAATGGACGGCGGATTTTCCAAGAAATTCAAAAAGGCAATCCGCTCTGCGTGCAGGGAGTGGACCGTATGGTGCATTATTTGGCAAAAGGAATTGCCAATATCTGCTATGTGGCCAATCCAGAAGTGGTGATTTTAGGCGGTGGTATCATGGGGCAAGAAGCGATTTTAAAACCAAAAATCGAAGCGGCTGTGAAAGCCAATCTTGTATCCAGTATCGCCGAAAAAACCAAGATTGTTTTTGCCCAACACCAAAATACAGCAGGGATGTTTGGAGCTTACTATCATTTCAAACAAAAACAGGGATAATCAAAAACTCTCGCGTCATTTACCGCGAGAGTTTTAGGCTCTTTGTCAACTGTAGTGGGTAGATGTCAGCTAACATCTAGAGAGGACCAACTTGGTCTTCTCTTTTTTGATGTTTAAGGCAATCAAAATCCGCTTTTTGAAGTTTTCAAAGTTCCTGAAACCAAAGGCATTTCGTTTAATGACTTTGATAAGATTATTGGTAGCTTCCAATTTAGCGTTGGAATAAGGCAATTCCAAAGCGTTTAAAACCTTGTCCTTATCCTTTAGAAAGGTCTTAAATACCGTCTGGAAAATAGGGTTAACAGTGGCTCTTTCTTGCTCAATTAGGTCAAAGAAATGCTCTGAGTTCTTCTCTTGGAAATGGAATAAAAGAAGTTGATAGAGTTCATAATGTTGTCGTAACTCATCTGAGTAGGATAGGAGCTTGTCTAAGATTTCCTTATTGGTCAAATGCATGCGAAATGTAGGGCGATAAAATCGTTTATCACTGAGTTTACGGCTATCTTGTTGTACCAGTTTCCAGTAGCGTTTTAAGACACGGTATTCCTGGGATTTTCTATCGAATTGATTCATGATTTGTATGCGGACACGGTTCATAGCACGGCTGAGATGTTGCACAACGTGGAAACGATCAAGCACGATTTTAGCATGAGGAAAAAGTTGTTTGGCTAGTTGATAGTAAGGGCTAAACATGTCCATAGTGATGAATTTAACGCGGTTTCTGACCTGTCTAGGGTATCTCAGAAAGTGATTTCGGATGGTTGCTTGCGTTCTTCCATCAAGGATAGCGATGATGTTATTTGTGTCAAAATCTTGAGCGATAAAGCTCATTTTCCCTTTCTTGAAGGCATACTCATCCCAGGACATGACTTCTGGAAGCTTAGCCCAATCCGTTTCAAACTTAAACTCATTGAGTTTTCGAATAACTGTAGATGTTGAAATGGAGAGTCTGTGTGCGATATGTGTCATTGCTTGCTTTTCGATGAGTAATTGTGCGATTTTCTGGTTGACAGCGACAGAGATTTGATGGTTCTTCTTAACAATAGGAGTTTCAGCGACCGCTATTTTCCCACAGTCTTTGCACTTGAAACGACGCTTTCGAAGGCGGATAAGTAGCGGGTAGCCAGCAGTTTCTAAGTAGGGGATTTTAGAGGCTTTCTGGAAGTCGTACTTAGCCATTTGTCCCTTGCAGGAAGAGCATTTAGGGGCTGTGTAATCCAAGTGACCGTGGAGTTCTAAGTGTGTTCCCATGTCGCATTCATTAGTGATCGTGATATTTTTGTCTTTCATTTTGAGAAAATTTGTGATAAGATTTAGTTGTTCCATATGAGTCTTTCTAAATGATGGTTTTGTCGCTTTTCATTATAGGTCATATGGAACTTTTTTTTCTACACTGAAAAAGGTTCCATAATCTCCACAGTGGATTTACCCACTACAGATATTATAGAGCCGAGTTTTAGGCTTTATGGGAATGTAATAGTGTATTCTTGTTTAATCGTATCATCGAATGTTAGCAGTTCGGTAATACTCTTCTTGGCAGATTCGGTCGCTTCTGTTAACAGTCCATTCTCGATAGCTTTTTCTTCAATGTTTTCTTTCAATTCTTTTTTTGCTTTGGTAGAATCCTCAATCGTAATGGGATTAAAGAGTCCTGAAGACTGGTCATAGTATTTGATAGACTCTTCATCTAGTTCATGAGAGAGAATTTTGGGTTTCGGTAGCTGAATTGCAATGTTTTTCCCGTGTGCATCCACCTTAATATCCTTCAAATCAATTCCTGCATGGATAATGCCGTTAAAACTAATCATGAGGTGTTTTGAGGTTAAAAATGGGATGTCGAGAGTACCGAATAGTTTTTGAGTATTATTGTATTCTTCAACATCTGTATAGATATATTTGGCAGTCGTAAGTTCTTTGGCAGCCTCTAATTTGGCAGATACGACAGTCGAATTGATTTTTGTTTGATTGGCATTTCGAGTCATGAAAAGCCATCCTCCAACAATTAATGCAATCAGAACGAATAGATAGATGATTTTAGCTCCTGCTTTTTGGAACATGCCGCTGAATAATTTCATAAAAAATCCTCCTATTGATGAATATAACAGGATTATACCAAAACATGTACTATAATTCAAGTTTAAAACTGTTTCTATATTGGGTTTAGAAACCTTTTAAAAAGTCCTATCTTTATTATATAAAGAATGAAGGATGGACTAGGTATGGAACATAAATTAGAACTAGGGCAAAACATTCGTAAATATAGAATTATGCGGGGGTTGACCCAGGAAAAATTAGCAGAATATAGTGACCTTTCTGTGAATTTTATCTCCAAAATGGAGAGGATGGAAAAACAAAATATCAGTATTGACAAACTATCCTCTATTGCGGAAGTATTGAAGGTGACCATTGCTGATTTGATTTCCCTGACAGAACCTAAGCAGCCTAAATATGGACCCAATATGCAGTTATTGATCAAGCAATTGGAGCAGTTAGATACAGATAAGGCAGAACGGTATAGTCAGATTTTTGTTAGAATTTTAGATGAAGCGGATTGTTAAATGTAAAATCTATTTTTCTCATCACGATGCGAGAATTTTCTGAAAAAACATGCTATAATAGTAGAAATACCACGAAAAAGGACTAGGAAGATGACATTAGTATATCAATCAACACGAGATAGCCACAATACCGTAACCGCCAGTCAGGCTATTTTGCAAGGTTTGGCAACAGATGGAGGCCTCTTTACCCCGCTGACCTATCCTAAAGTAGAATTGGACTTTGAACGTTTGAAAGACCTGTCTTATCAGGAAGTAGCAAAGGTCATTTTAGGAGCATTCCTGGATGATTTTACGGAAGCTGAATTAGATTATTGCATTACCAATGCCTATGACAGCAAGTTTGATGATCAGCACATTGCACCCTTGGTAAAGCTAGATGGACAATACAATCTCGAGTTATTCCACGGCTCAACGATTGCCTTTAAGGATATGGCCTTGTCTATCTTGCCTTACTTGATGACAACAGCAGCTAAAAAGCATGGATTGGAAAATAAAATCGTCATTTTAACAGCAACTTCTGGCGATACTGGAAAGGCTGCGATGGCTGGTTTTGCGAATGTTCCAGGGACTGAAATTATTGTCTTTTATCCCAAAGATGGTGTCAGCAAAGTTCAAGAATTGCAAATGACCACTCAAACAGGCAACAATACCCATGTGGTTGCTATTGACGGAAACTTTGACGATGCACAGACCAATGTCAAGGAAATGTTTAACGATGAAACCTTGCGTGCGAAATTAGCAGAACAGAAGATGCAATTTTCATCTGCTAATTCAATGAATATTGGTCGCCTTGTGCCACAGATTGTTTACTATGTCTATGCCTATGCGCAATTGGTTAAGGCAGGTGAAATTGTAGCAGGACAGGAAGTCAATTTCACAGTTCCAACAGGCAATTTTGGGAATATTCTTGCGGCTTTTTATGCCAAACAAATTGGCTTACCAGTTGGAAAATTGATTTGTGCTTCGAATGAAAACAACGTCTTGACCGACTTTTTTAAGACCAAGGTGTATGATAAGAAACGTGCCTTTAAGGTAACAACCAGTCCGTCCATGGACATCCTTGTTTCATCAAACTTGGAACGCCTGGTTTTCCACCTGTTAGGAAATGATGCGGCAAAAACAGCTCAATTGATGACAGCCTTATCAAGAGAGGGTCAGTACCAATTAGACCCAGTAGATCCAGAGATATTGGACCTCTTTGCAGCAGAATGGGCGACGGAAGAAGAGACCGCTCAAGAAATTAAGCGTGTGTATGATATGTCTCGCTACATCGAAGATCCGCATACAGCAGTTGCTTCTAGCGTCTACCAAAAATATGCCATAGCCAGTCAAGACAGCAGAAAAACAGTGATTGCTTCAACGGCTAGTCCTTATAAATTCCCCGTTGTTGCAGTGGAAGCCATCACAGGAGAAACAGGCTTGAGTGATTTTGAGGCTCTTGCAACTTTACAGAGTTTATCAGGAGTGGCTCTTCCACCAGCAGTAGACGGTTTAGAAACAGCCCCTGTTCGCCATAAGACAGTTGTTGCAGCAGCTGATATGCAAAGAGAAGTTGAGCGCTACCTAGGAGTTTAGTCAGAAATCATTGTTAAAAATAATAGAAAGTGGAGGCAGGAGCAAGCTCTTCGCCTCTTTGCGATATGGTAGAATACAAAAAAATAATGCAGATAGCCTTGCCAGCTATGGCAGAAAATGTCTTGCAAATGCTCATGGGGATGGTGGATAGTTACTTGGTGGCTAGTTTAGGCTTAGTCGCTATCTCAGGCGTATCTGTCGCAGGAAATATCATTGCGATTTATCAGGCCATTTTTATTGCCTTAGGAGCAGCTATTTCAAGTGTGTTAGCACGCAGTATGGGTGCAGGGGACCAAAAATCACAGGCTAATCATGCAACGGGAGCACTGACAATGACCCTATTGATGAGTCTCATCCTGGGCTTGATTTCCCTTTGCTTTGGACAAGAGATTCTCAGTTTATTAGGAACTGAAAAACTTGTGGCAGAAGCAGGAGGCATCTTTCTAGCCATTGTAGGTGGGACGATTGTCTTTTTAGGCTTAATGACCAGTCTGGGGGCCTTGGTACGCACGACTGGCAATCCTCGTTTGCCCATGTATGTTAGCTTGCTAACCAATGTTTTAAATGCATTTTTCTCTAGTTTTTTTATTTTCATCCTTGACTGGGGGATTGTAGGTGTTGCTCTAGGAACCGTTTTGGCTCGCCTAGTGGGGGTTGTGGTCTTGTGGAAATCCCTCACGATTTCCTTTGCTAAGCCTAGCTGGAGCCTAGATAGGGAGTTGCTTCGCCTATCCTTACCAGCGGCAGGAGAGCGTCTCATGATGCGGGCAGGCGATGTCGTCATTATCGCCCTTGTCGTACGCTTTGGAACGCAGGCTGTCGCAGGGAATGCGATTGGCGAGGTACTCACCCAGTTCAATTATATGCCAGCATTTGGGATTGCAACAGCGACCGTCCTCTTGGTAGCACGTAGCTTGGGTCAGGGAAATAGAGAGGAAATTAGCCAGATAGCAAGGAAAAGCTATTGGTTAACCCTTGGTTTCATGCTGCCATTGGCGCTTTTGATTTACGCTTTTGGAACTCCCTTAACGCAGTTGTATACACAGGATAAGGAAGCAGTCGCTGCCAGTCTCTTGGTTATCCTCTTCTCGCTTTTAGGGACGCCATTTACAATAGGAACTGTCATCTACACGGCGGTATGGCAGGGCTTAGGCAATGGCAAACTTCCTTTTTACGCGACAACGATTGGTATGTGGGGAATTCGAATTGGCACAGGCTACCTGCTTGGCGTGACCTTGGGTCTTGGCTTACCCGGTATCTGGGCTGGAACGCTTTTAGACAATGCCTTTCGCTGGCTATTTTTGGGACTGCTTTATAAAAAAAGAATAGGAGCGTAAGCTCTCCAAACCATTTAATACTCGTCAAAAATCAAAATCTGACGTCGTTAACTCACCTTGCTGAACTTCAGTTCTAGCTATGATTTCGTTGCCTAGTCAGATTTTGATGTTAAATGAGTATAAAAAAGATTTTTACTAGATATAATCAACAGAAATAAGAAAAGACCTCAAGAAAAGTATCGCCATTTGGTCATGCTTTTCTGAGGTATTTTTTGATATAAGCCTGGTTTTTCTCGATAGGATTGTACCCAGGTGAGTGGGGAGAAAGAGGTAAATGTTTGTTCCCTTGAAACCTAGCATTATCCATCATAATGACCGATGGTATACCTGATGTCGGTAACAAAGATTTCTGAAATGACCATTCAAAAAAATCACTTGTCATGAACTCCCCGTAAACCATTGTTTATATCTGGAGATAGTCTCCAAACTTCTCGTAGGAAAATTCAGTAGAATAATTCGAGAAATTTATCTAGAGTTAAATGGATTTAAGTAGGAAGTTTTTAATTAAATTGTTTATAATACTTCTCATTAAACAACTTTTGAAGGTTTATTTTAGGTTTGGGTTGCGCTTCTAGGATTGGGGACAAGATTTTATCCAGAAGTAATTCAGCTTCTTTTTGATATTGTATATCAGAATTTGTATTGTCGATATCATCCGTGTAATAATAAGAAAAACCGCCTAATTTATTAAAAACATATTTCTTATCTTCAGTATGATCCCAAAGATGAATATATGATCTTCGACTTAATATTAAAGAGTTATCCAATAAAATAGCACCATTCCCATCGAAATCGTAGGATAATTTATTTCTAGTAGGTTTCTCTATATCATCTAGACGACTTAATATAATAACCAATTCAGGATTTGTCCCCTCTTTCCGAGGTAACTGTTGGACATAGTAACCTGCATAATGAGATAGATTATAGGCGATATACAGCTTTCCAACACCCCAAAGGATGAGGCAAGAAAATATTATAGCAAGTATGATTCGTAGTTTTTTCATGTTTGTTTCCTATTGACTTGATGTATCACTGTTTCTTTTTAATCTTCGCTTCCACCATATTTTAATGCCAGTCAAGCAATTCGTCATTAGAAAGGATAGTAGAAAAATTTTCACTATTTTATGTCCTTTATAAGTCCAATCAAAGAACCACTGTAAATCGATGATAGGAGTGGGGAGATTATCCAATAATTGGCTAGCAGTTTGATTAGTGGTTTGATACATTAAATGTTTTTCCTCGTCAGAAAAGGAGGTTTGCTTGACGCTATTACTTGGATAATGTGTTTTTTCTAAAGGATTAAAATTACGATCAAAGAAGTAATACGCATTTTCTCCATCAGTTTTTAATGGATCTGGCATTCTTAGTTTATATTTATAATTAAAATAATTAACTTGTGACAATGAATAGCTATAATTCTCACTATCTTTTAAATGGAGGTATGTAATGTAATTAATACCATCATAAGAGTATCTAAATATCCCATTTTCTGATTTTCTTTCTACAAAGTCTGGATTTATATGATAATATAAATAATCAACTAATATAAACGGAATGCCTTTTTTAGGGGTAAGGTGGGAGTGCTTAAAGTAATAGACAGTGTGAGTTCCCAAATGGTTGTATAACCAAAACGTTGATAGCATAGATATTATTGTAGATAAAAATAGCTGTTTAAGTAGTTTTCTTAGTGACATGATTACCTTCTTTTCTTAGCTTTATTAGGGGTTAATTTTTCTTTTTAGGTAATAATTTAGAAAAAAAGTTTTTACCATATCAAATAAATGTTGACTAGTTTTAGTTTATAATTGTGTTTTTTGCTTTTCTGTTTCACCAATTTTAGTGATGGTCTCCTCAAGATAAGTTTGGTAATTTTGTAGTTCTTGATGATATTTTGGATGTTCACTTTTAGAGGATTCTATTACTTGGTTGATAGCGTTGATTTGTAACTTAGTATCTTGATTGGCTGCATTCTTATTATGAAATACTTATTCTTCAGTCTCAACTAGGATAACCCCATTTTGCAATGCAGCTTCAATGGATGAATCAAGTGTTTGCGGAGAAGAATCTGAATTGTAATCAATATAGCTGTCGGTCACATTCATTGAATCATCGGCAAAAGCTACATGCTCAATATTCAATAGTAAAGTAGTACTAAAAAGTGTTAGCCCAAGAGAATGCAATAGAGTTGTTTTCTGTTTCATATTTCCTCTTTTTCGTTCTATTTTAATAGAGAATATTATAGCATACCTATAGTAAAATAACGTATTCATTTGTTTTGCTAAAAACGGTGTTTCTTTTTAGTGGATTTATAGAATAGACTCCTTGTCAAACAAAGTGATATAATAAAGTTAGGAATGATGAAGCAAGTAAAACATTAAGTGAACCTCATTTTAAGCGTCTTATTGGTCTTGAACGCTCTATATTTGAAGTTATATTGGTCGTGTTGATAGAAAGCACATCAACTGAAGTATGAAAGCAGAGGAAACGGTTATCGTTGATGCGACAGAAGTCAAGAGAAACCGCCTTAAAAAAGTAATCTTCCTAGTTACTCTGGTAAGAAAAAATTTCATGCCCTAAAAGAACAAGTGATTGTGAACCTAGGGGGAACAGACACCACGGGAATTAAGTAAATTTATAATTGCTTGCTTTCAAGGGTCAGAATCAAGATAGAAAATATCTTTGCACATTCAAAACCTTCAAAGTCTTTTTGATACCTTATCGCCATCATCGTAAATGGTTGGGATTATGAATGTATTTCATTGCTGGAATTATCAACAGAGAGTTAGGTTTGCAATTTCGCAGGAAGTCCAGTATTGTCTAGAGCATGAACTACTTCAAGAAATACCGAGAGTTATAGCCATATTGCAAACTATCACAAGTTGTCTGGTTTGTAGAACGTTGATAAATCAACATTCTAGTAGAAGAGGTTAGCGAAATGTTCGCTAGCTCTATTTCCAACCTTTCGCAATTCTCAATTGTGAAAGCCAGTCAACTTGTGGTGGTGGGTGGGAGTAAACGAATCCAGTGGATTCGTTTAGCCTGAACCTAAAGATAAAGGAGTGAGGAAAATCGATTTCTTCGAAATAACGATTGAGTCCCACTCCCAAAAAGTGCTAGGTCTGCGTAACAAGTTCCAGCATTCTAAAATTTAAGCTACACTAGGTATATCATAGATAGTATTTTTTCAATGAAAACAAAGGAGGACGATATGACGAGCTTTATTTGGGATTTAGACGGCACCTTACTGGATTCCTATGATGCGATTTTGGCAGGTATTGAGGAAACCTATGCTCATTATGACTTGGAGTTTAATCGTGAGGCGATTCGGAGCTTTATTTTACAGCATTCGGTCTGGGAATTGCTAGAAAAGGTAGCGGCAGAAAATGATTTGGACGCACGTAAGCTGAATGCCTACCGCGGTAGTAGCTTGCAGGAGAAAAATGCGCAGATTCATCTAATGGCAGGGGCCAAAGAAGTGTTGACTTGGGCAGAAGACGCAGGAATTGCTAACTTTGTCTACACCCACAAGGGAGCCAATGCCCATCAGGTCTTAGCTGATTTGGGGATTGCCCAGTATTTCACGAAAATTGTGACCAGTGCAGATGGCTTTGCGAGAAAGCCTCATCCAGCTGCCATTGATTATCTAGTGGAGAAATATGATTTAGACAAGGCTAGCACCTACTACATCGGGGACCGTCGGCTGGATGTGGAGGTAGCAATCCATGCCGGTATTCAAAGTATTAATTTTCAAGCCTACCCATCACCTGTCAATCAGGAAATTTCGATATTATTGGATATCAAAACTTTGAAGATATAAAAATAAAAAGGTGGATTTTATGTACGCTCCCAAAAGTTAGACCAAAATCTAACAATAGGGAGGTCGGTACACTAATCTGCCTTTTTCTGTTTTATAATAGATAGAATTGTTTTAAAAGAATGGAGTAATTCCTTTTGTTCTTCTGAATCTAGCGTAGAGATTTCTTCTACAAACTCCAATAAGTCAGGATTCTCGAGGTTAGTATGAAATTGGAAAAATTCAGCTGGGCTTGCCTCTAGTCCAATAATGATTTTTTCTAGGGTATCAATTTTAATGTTGGAACCTTTGGTTTCGAGTGTTGAGATGTAATCAGTACCCACATCAGCAGATTCACTAAGGTGTTGCTGGCTCATTTTTCTCCGTTTTCGCAAAACCCTTACTCGAGAACCTATGTATTTTTGTAAATTGTAATTCGTCATGTTCTTTCCTTTTATTCTATGATACAGGTATTTTGGGTGACAAAGAACCTACTTACAGACTATAAAAATAATAAAAATATTTGACCGCAAACTATATTTTGTGATAAAATAGTCTCAAAACAATATTATATAGCCAAAAGGAGAATAAGATGAATATTAAAAAAATTGCTGTAAGCTTGACGACTATAACCGTATTAAATACTATTAGTCCGCTTGTCGGGGTTTATGCAGAGGAAAATGGCGTTCCTATGCAAACATCGTCGGATTCTTTAGCAGAAATTGCACAGTTAAATCAAGAATTGGAGCAATTATGGCTACTGAAACAATCACTTGAATATGAGGTTGGTGTTTTAAAATTTAGATTATTGGATACAGATCCAAATAAAGAACCTATACCCGAAGGAGGTCTCAGAACTTATGATGTTGATTGGAAACAGTTAACAGAAGAAGAAAAGCAAGAATTGAGAAAGCAACTTGCAGAAAAAGAACCTCAGCTAGGTAAAATTGAGTCAGAACTGAAGACGAAACGAGAACGTTTAGAACAGGCTTTGGATACCTATCTTCAAGGAAAGGTCCAAAAAGAAGATTCTAGTTACGATTTACAAGTTATCTTAGCCGAATATGGCTTATCTTTTGAAGAATTGTCGGATTATATAGTGACCGAGCAAGATAAAATTCCTCCCTATAAATTTCGTTTAACTAAACCTGATGGAAAACTTGCAGAGACTATTGGTAGAGGTGTATCAGCTTATGATTATATTCATACATTTGCTAAAGCTTGGGCAGACTATAAAGCAGAGCACGGCTCGATTCCTAAGAAAAATGTGCCTCTTCCAATAGATAAGGAGAACAGCGCTCAACCATCAGAGACAGTAGCTAGCCCATCAGGAACTACGACGAGCCAACCTGTGGGTACAGATAGCACTTTAATAGCTGAAATTCCGCTAGGTGCACCATCAGCTCCATCTGTTCTTCAAGGTTCATCAGCGGGTGTGACGGTGACTGTATCAAGCCAAGATGCTGAGCGTATTAAGAGTATTCGTAGTACGCCAGTCACAAATGCACAATTACCAAATGGACTTTCGATGAAGGATGTCGATTTGTATGACATTAATCCTCTGGATGAAAATGGCAATGTAGTGCAGTTCAGTGAGAATGCTACAGTGACACTTCCAGTTGCAAAAGGAAGAAAAGTCTTAAAAGTCATTTATTACTTGCCAGAGACAGGTACGATAGAAGATCTTGCGTTTCGTTACGATGCAAGGACTAATCAAGTCATTTTTACCATGAGCCAGTTCTCTCAATATGGTATTGTTTACGAACCAGAGAATGCTAGCAGTACTAGCCAAACAGCTGCAAAATCTGAAAAAGGTAAACTACTTCCAAAAACAGGGGATCATGTGAGTTTATTAGGCTTTGTAGGAGCAGGATTATTAAGTATGTTGGGATTAGCCTATTCACGTAAATCAAACTAAGTTTTTCAGAAAATCAAGCAAATAGCTTGATTTTTTCTTTTTGGCGGTTTATAATTGACTAGTCAATGATTGACAAATCAATTATAAAAAGGAAATAGCATGACAGCCATCCATCACATTCTCTACCAGCTTCATGTAACGGATCAAGCGGTGACTCAGTTGTTTGAAAAAGGCTTGGGCATCAGTTTGACACGCTATGAGTTATTGCAGGTCTTGTTAAAAGAGGCACCTTGTAACCAGATTCAGGTTCAGAACGCTCTAAAAATCGATCAGGCAGCCCTGACTCGGCATTTTAAGATTTTAGAAGAAAAAGGTTATGTGAGCAGAACGCGCAATCCCAAAAATCAGCGTGAAATTCTGGTTGATGTGACGGATTTTGCCAAAGAACAGCTTATCACTGCACCGCCCAGTCATCACTTGGCCGTAAAAGAGCAAATGGAAGGGGTTCTCTCCGAGGAGGAAAGTATCACCCTTCAAACCTTGCTGGATAAGCTGGTTGTTGGTTTGGAAAATCTTGCTATTGAAAAAGATTAGAAAGAAGGAAATCCTATGTCCCTGATTACGACTATTTTAG
This sequence comes from Streptococcus himalayensis, assembly GCF_001708305.1. Lineage (NCBI taxonomy): Bacteria > Bacillati > Bacillota > Bacilli > Lactobacillales > Streptococcaceae > Streptococcus > Streptococcus himalayensis. The sequence goes on along the minus strand of NZ_CP016953.1, from coordinate 510,051 downwards.
CAACTCTTGTTGCCCTTGAGCACCTCTATATTTTTTACTTAGAGACTATTGCCACTACTTCTGACAAGACTAGTCAGACTTTCAATATGGCTAAGGATGAGCTAGCTCGCCCCTCTGTGACGGTTCTCTTTAAAAATCAAGGCATTTACAATGGCTTGTTAGCAATTTTTCTTCTCTACGGGATTTTCATTTCACACAGCTTGGAAATCGTTACGATTTTTGTCCTGTATGTGATTGGCGCTGCCCTTTATGGAGCAGCAACCTCTAATAAGTCTATTCTCCTCAAACAAGGTGGCCCAGCTATTTTAGCTCTTTTGAGCATTTTGTTGTTGAAGTAAAGAAAAAGTCGAGAAAACTCGGCTTTTTTTGCTCTAAACAATAAAAAGGTATATAATGGGAGTAGGAAAAGTAAACAGAGAGGAGTCAATCATGAAAAAAAGAATCTATCTTGTCGGTTTATCTGTTCTTGCTCTTGTTTTAGGAGCCTGTTCAAATCAAGCTCAGCCAGAAGGAGACGCGAGCAGCAGTAAAGTTCAGACGACAGTTTCGAGTAGTGAAAAGGCTATGGACAGCGCTTCAAGTAGTGATGGAAGCACAAGTTCTACAAAAATAACGAAAGAAGAAAGCAGTAAGATGAATATCACGGAATTAGTCAATGGGGCTTATCAGACGGTGAAAGGTACCTGGAAGGACCAAGAAGGAAATACCTTAACTTTTGACGATAAGGGTCTTGTATCAGATGTTTATGAAGGCTATGGTCTATCTGCGACAGATTATGGAACGGCTTCAGGAGGTATCTATGGAGGTGAAACAGGAGGTTTTCTTATCGAATTTATCCCCGCTGGTGTGACGATTGAAAATCATGAGAATTTTACAGATACATCTGATTCTAAGAAAGACAGAATTTGGACAGGTGTTGGAATGAACAGTTTTGCGGAGCAAGGTCAGTTTTACTACCGTGTTTCTCAATAATCTTTAATACTCATCAACAATCAAAATCTGACGTCGTTAATTTACCTTGCTTCAACAGTCCAGAGAACTGTTGAAGGTTGGAAATAAGGATTATGAAATAATCCTCAGCTAACCTCAGTTATCCCTGCGGTTTTTAGGACACAAGCTACGCTAGTTTTATCTATCACCGAGTTTGGGACAAAAGTCTGATTAGAAAAGTAAAAAACGAACAAAGGAAGAGTTAAAATCTTAAAACTCTCTCTTTGTTCGCTTTTTGTATCTATTTTAGTAAAAGATACTATATGAAGCTATAGAATTTCTAACGTGAAAATTTTTTGTCCCAAACTCCCTAGTCAGATTTTGATTTTTATGGAGTATGCTTGAAGGTTCGCTATATTACACCAAATTGTTGAAAATCTGACCTTTCAGGAGGTTGAGAACGAGACTCTCATCATTTTTTGTTTTTATTGTAAACTTTTAGAAGAAGCTATGCAAACGTTTGACTAAACAAGGAAAAGTGATATAATAGAAATGAAAACGCTTAACATACAAAAAGGAGTTGCCATGGTCGAATTAAAATTAAAAAGTATTTATAAAAAATACCCAAATAGTGAACATTATTCAGTTGAAAATTTTAATCTGGATATCAAGGACAAGGAATTTATCGTTTTCGTTGGACCGTCTGGCTGTGGGAAATCAACAACGCTCCGCATGATTGCTGGGCTTGAAGATATTACTGAAGGAGAGTTGTATATCGACCAAGACTTGGTGAATGACATAGCTCCAAAAGACCGGGATATTGCCATGGTTTTCCAAAACTATGCCCTATATCCGCACATGACAGTGTACGATAACATGGCTTTTGGACTGAAACTTCGTAAGTATTCCAAGGAAGATATCGACAAACGGGTACGCGAAGCTGCGGAAATCCTATCTCTGACAGAATTCTTGCAAAGAAAACCAGCAGATTTGTCAGGGGGGCAACGTCAGCGGGTAGCTATGGGACGTGCGATTGTCCGTGATGCCAAAGTATTCTTGATGGATGAGCCTTTGTCAAACTTGGATGCGAAATTGCGGGTATCCATGCGTGCAGAAATCGCAAAAATCCACCGTCGTATCGGTGCGACTACGATTTATGTAACCCATGACCAAACAGAAGCGATGACCTTGGCAGACCGTATCGTTATCATGTCTGCTACGAAAAATGAAGCAGGTACAGGAACGATTGGTCGCGTTGAGCAAGTTGGCAGTCCAGAAGAGCTCTACCATCACCCAGTCAATAAATTTGTAGCAGGATTTATCGGAAGCCCAGCCATGAACTTCATGGATGTGACTTTAGAAGGCCATGAAATTGTAGCTGAAGAATTGCGGTTGAAGGTACCTGAAGGTTGCCTTAAAGTACTACGCGATAAAGGCTATGCAGGTAAGAAACTGATTTTTGGTATTCGACCAGAAGATGTGAATATGGAAGTTGCATTTCTTAAAACATTTCCAGATTCAGTTGTGAGAGCGACCATTTCGGTTTCAGAATTACTTGGTTCTGAAGCTCATTTGTATTGTCAGTTAGGACACAATGAATTCATCGCGCGTGTAGATGCGCGAGATCATTTGAAAGCGGGGAGTCAGATAGAGCTTGGATTTGATTTGAATAAGGCTCATTTCTTTGATCCTGAGACAGAAAAAACAGTCTATTGATTCTGTTTGAAATGAACGTGTGATACTGTATACTTACCTTCCTGAGCCGCAGCATCAGATAAATTAGCCTAAAACTCGCTTGGAATCTTTAGCTAAGATGTCAGCGAGTTTTTCTATGATGGTGATTTGCTCGCTTCTGCCTAGGTCTATGGTATAATAGGTTTATGGAAACGAAGAAAACATTATTACTGATTGACGGTTCTTCCGTCGCTTTTCGGGCCTTTTTTGCCCTTTACCAGCAGATGGATCGATTTAAGAGTCCGAGTGGCCTTCATACCAATGCGATTTATGGCTTTCATCTTATGCTCCATCATCTTTTGGAGCGGATTCAGCCAAGCCACATTTTAGTCGCTTTTGACGCGGGCAAGACGACCTTTCGGACAGAGATGTATGCAGACTACAAAGGCGGTCGTGCCAAAACTCCAGATGAATTTCGTGAGCAATTTCCTTTTATTCGCCAGATGATTGAGGTACTGGGCATTCAGCATTATGATTTGGAGCAGTACGAAGCAGATGATATTATCGGAACCTTGGCCAAACAAGCAGAGGCTGATGGTTTTTCTGTGACCATTGTCAGCGGGGATAAGGACTTGATTCAGCTGGCAGATGATCATACGGTGGTTGAGATTTCGAAAAAAGGGGTCGCAGAGTTTGAAGCCTTCACTCCTGCGTATCTGATGGAAAAGATGGGCATCACGCCTGCTCAATTTATTGACTTAAAAGCCTTGATGGGAGATTCTTCGGACAATATCCCTGGAGTGACGAAGATTGGAGAAAAAACAGGTCTGAAGTTGCTCAAGGAATATGGTAGTTTAGAAGGATTGTACCAAAATATCGAGGGGATGAAGAAGTCCAAGATGAAGGAAAATCTCATCAATGACAAGGACATTGCCTTCTTGTCTAAGACGCTTGCGACCATTGATACAAAAGCACCGATTGAAATTGGCCTGACAGATTTAGCCTACAAGGGTCCCAAGGTCGAGGAACTTGGACGTTTCTATGATGAAATGGGCTTTACCCAGCTGAAAAAAGCGATGAATGCGGCTGAGGAAACCACTGATACGACGGAAGTAGCTTTTACAGAGGTGACAAGTGTTGACCCAACCATGCTCTCTCAAGACCAATTTTTCCATTTTGAGCTCGTGAAGGACAATTACCATACGGAAGAAATGGTTGGCTTTGCTTGGGGCAATAAGGAGAAAATCTATGTCAGTCATGACTTGACCCTTCTGACCCAGCCCGTTTTTAAGGAGTTTTTAGAGAGTACAGCTCTCTGTGTGTATGATTTCAAGCGGGCCAAGGTGCTATTGAGCCGACTGGGGATTAACCTTGTGCGTCCAGCTTTTGATAGTCGTTTGGCTAAATACCTTCTATCAACCGTAGAAGATAATGCTATCTCAACCATCGCGAACTTGTATGGAACAACGATTCTTCCGACGGATGAAGAATTCTACGGCCGTGGGGCCAAGCAAGCTGTTCCAGAAAAGGATGTGCTTTTTGCCCATTTAGCAAGGAAGGTAGCAGTGCTGGTCGAGACAGAGCAGCCGATGAGAGAGGCTTTGCAAGAGCACGGGCAAATGGCCTTGTTAGAAGAAATGGAGCAGCCTTTGGCCTATGTCCTTGCCAAGATGGAAATCGCAGGAATCCGAGTGGAGAAGGCCACTCTTCAAGACATGCAGGCAGAAAATGAGATTGTCTTAGCTCGTTTGACCCAAGAAATCCACGAGATGGCTGGCGAAAAATTTAATATCAATTCCCCCAAGCAGCTGGGTGTGATTCTTTTTGAAAAGTTAGGATTGCCTTTGGAGATGACTAAGAAAACCAAAACGGGCTATTCGACAGCAGTTGATGTTTTGGAGCGTTTGGCTCCCATTGCACCCATCGTGGCCAAAATCTTGGAATATCGCCAAATTGCCAAACTGCAATCAACGTATGTGATTGGCCTGCAAGATTCCATCTTAGCAGACGGGAAGATTCATACGCGTTATGTGCAGGATTTGACCCAGACAGGTCGCCTGTCCAGCATTGACCCAAATCTGCAAAATATCCCTGTTCGCTTGGATCAAGGACGCTTGATTCGTAAGGCCTTTGTGCCAGAGTGGAAGGACAGTGTGCTGTTGAGTTCGGACTATTCCCAGATTGAATTGCGGGTTTTGGCCCACATTTCAGGAGATGAGCATTTGATTGATGCCTTTAACCATGGAGCGGATATCCATACCTCGACAGCTATGCGGGTCTTTGGTATTGAAAAGGCCGAGGATGTCACCTCTAATGACCGCCGAAATGCCAAGGCTGTGAATTTTGGGGTGGTGTATGGGATTTCAGACTTTGGTTTGTCCAATAACCTTGGCATCACACGTCAAGAAGCGAAATCTTACATTGATATGTATTTTGAACGCTATCCTAAAATCAAGGAGTATATGGAAACGGTCGTGCGGGAAGCAAGGGATAAAGGCTATGTAGAAACCCTCTTTCACCGCCGTCGCGAAATTCCAGATATCAATTCTCGGAATTTCAATGTGCGTAGTTTTGCGGAGAGAACAGCGATTAACTCTCCTATTCAAGGAAGTGCCGCTGATATTTTAAAAATTGCTATGATTCGTTTGGATCAGGCTTTGACCGATGGTCAGTTTAAAACGCGGATGCTGTTGCAAGTCCACGATGAAATTGTCCTTGAAGTGCCTAATGAGGAGTTGACCGTTATTCGTCAGTTGGTCAAAGAAACGATGGAGACCGCTATTGCTCTCTCCGTTCCCCTGGAGGCAGATGAAAATGCAGGAAAAACCTGGTATGAAGCAAAATAATCTCGTTTTAGGTTATTTTAAGCTACAGGCGATATACTAATACCATCAAATAAAGACCTCCTAACTTTATTTTGATAACATCCTAAACTTTTTCATAATAATCTCCGAAAGAAGGGCTCGTAAAGGGCTCTTCTTTTTGCATTTTCTATTCGAAAGCCTTTTCAATGTGGTATAATAGAGGAAAAAGGAGGAAGTACCATGTACGAATTTCAAAATCCAACAGACGAACAAGTGAAGAGTTATCTAGCTAATAGTAAGACCATTGCAGTGGTTGGCTTGTCCAATCGTGAAGAAACAGTCAGCAACCGCATTGCGAAATTTATGCAGGACATGGGCTATCAGATTATCCCAATCAATCCTCGTCTAGCTGGCAGCGAGATTTTAGGGGAAACGGTCTATGCAACTCTGGCGGATGTGCCTGTAGCGATTGACATCGTGAATGTCTTTCGTAGAAGCGAGTTTTTGCCAGATGTGGCACGGGAGTTTGTTGAAACAAATGCCAAGATTTTCTGGGCCCAATTAGAGCTTCAAAACGAAGAGGCAGCCGCTATTTTAGAAACTGCCGGTCGTGACGATGTGGTGATGAATCGTTGTATCAAGCGAGAATACGTTCGCTTGATGACAGGAGTAAGCTAGTGTCTACCTTGGTCATTATCCGCGGCAATTCTGGTTCAGGAAAGACGAGTCTGGCAGAGGCCATGCAACATCACTATGACCGTAAAACCTTAGTGGTTTCTCAAGATAATGTTAGAAGAACCATGTTGAAAGAAAAAGTTGAGCCAGGAAATCTATCCATTGGGCTGACAGAAACCATCGCACGTTTCGGGTATGCAGAGGATTTGCTGGTCATTGTTGAAGGCTTTTATGAAGCTGATATTTATGGGGAGATGCTAGCGCAATTGCGTCAGCTGTTTGCTCCTCGTGTCTATGCCTATTACTATGATATCCCCTTTGAAGAAACGGTTAAGCGGCATGCTACTCGCTCCAAAAGGGCTGATTTTACACCGGACGATATGAAGCGGTGGTGGAAAGAGAAGGATTATCTTGGATGGGCAGAAGAAGTCTTGCTGTCAGCTGAGCTGAGTTTAGAAGCGACTGTTCAACTGATTTGTCAAGCAATTGAACATAGCTGATGAATGGATTGAAAAAAGTAGCATTGTTTTTGTAAAAAATAAAGGAAAACGGAATGAGTTATTTAACAGAGGAATTATTTGGGAATGTTGAAACATTTTTAGAGGAGCACCTCACAGAATATGAAAGTGTTGAAGAAGCGGTTGCAGCTTATATGAACCTATACAATGAGCAAAATCAGAAAAAACGTCAAGGCCAGGCAGGTTTCATGGAATTGTCTGATTTGCTGGAAGAATTAGCCTACGAAAGAGAGGATACAAGACGTTTACAACTCGCTCAACAGATTCTAGAACGAGACAAAGAGAATATAGATGCAAAGATTGCCCAGTTGGAAGTAGAGTCAGTTAACCAATTGGAAGTATTATCCCAACTCAAGGAATTCGAGAGTCAGGAGCGGAAAAAGTGGTTAAAAGGAGAACGGTCTGGTTGGGTGAATTTCAAAGAACGGCCCTACATGCGTTTGAAAAATCGTTTGGCTTTTCAGTATTTTAACCAAAAAATGTATCCACAGGCTTTGAAACATTTTGAAGAACTCTATCGGATGAACCCTAGTGATAATTTGGGAAGTCGGTATATGATGATGGTACTTTATTGTTTTCTTTACCAATGGGATAAGGCTGTGAAATTTGCAAACCAGAAAGAACACAAAGAGGATGCGGAGATGATTGGGAAACTCCTTGTGTTGGCGATTATCACAGAGCGGAGCCTGGATGCCCAGCATCTCTTTAAGAAAATGATAGATCTGGATGAGAATTTTCTAGCTGCTCTTGACTTTTCTAGAGATGTAAAAAGTGCACGTACGATGTTTTCGATTTCAAAAGAGGGGTATTTCGAAGTTTCAAGTCTTTCCTTATTCGATGGATTAGAGGAGTTTCTGTTTGGGACAGAAATTGTCTTTGAATGGTTACGGAAGCACTATGAAGAGTATTATCAGGCAGAATTTGAGCTTCATACTGAACGCAATCCGCTATTTGCAGGTTTACCAAGTGGAGCCGTTGAATCCTTGCTTGAAGAAGGCTTGATTCGACCAGAAGATTTTCAGTCATTTAAGAAAAAGGATTTGTTGGCTTTGCAAGGGATTGGCAAGGTGAGTGTAGAGCGCTTGATTGCTAATGGTGTTCAGCTGAAAGAAGACTAGAAATATCCTAAAGAGGTTGTGTCAATAGTAGATGTGATAAAAAGTGCATGATAGCAAGCTTTTTGAAGTCTTGCTATCATGCGTTTTTCTATGTTGATACTCAATGAAAATCAAAGGTAGCGATTTTGGGCCTTTCTTAGATGTTTCCTACCTCTTTTTTATCACTATCCTTTTCATTTGCTGAAAAAGCATCCTGTTTGACTTATTTAGTCCACTTCATTTCATAGCAAAAAATAAATTTTTATATATGGTTTAGCTATTTTTGAAATTAAATGAGTATGAAGAATGTTTTCTTAGCATCTTATCGCAGTGATTAGAGTGATGGACTAGGCACATCCAACTCTGCCATTGTTCACATGCCTTACTGAGCTTTATAATCGTCAAAAATCAAAATCTGATGTGGGTAGCTCACCTTGCTGAACTCTAGGTTTCGTTGCCTAGTCTGATTTTGATAGAGTAGAATTCTCAAATCGATAGCTCGTTAAAATTTACACAAAATACACACCTGAATGATTGTACGGGGAAAAATGGTAGAAGGACAGCTTAGATAAGAAATGTTCGTACTAGAGGAACCTTTTCTATCAATCATCTATGTTTTTCAAAAAAGTCTATGAAAAGGCTATTATCTGTATTTTATCTAGGTTTGTTTGAAGCTTTCGTCTCATGTATAATGAGAGCGATTAGAAGGTAGTTCGTGAGAGCTTAGAAAGAGAGACATAGATATGAAAAAACAATTTTGTCTAGTGGCTACTAGTGTGGCACTTTTATCAGCCGTACCTCAGGTTTCCCCTGTTGTACGAGTTTCTGCAGAAATGTTAGACCAACATACCCAGTTAAAGACAGACTTGAAAACCCTGTATAAGCAACTAAAGGCTTTAGCAAATCACGATACAGGTCGTCAAGGCTATAGTAAATCTTATGCAACGATAGAGAAATCACAGGCATTTTCACAACTAAAGGAAATTGTTGAAAAGGATTTTAAAGATGTAGAGGTACAAACGCTTGAGTCCATCAAGGATGAATTGGTCGCAAAGGCGAATTCTTCTGATAACAATGTAGAATTTCAAAATTACAAACATGCGGTTGCAGAGGATTACGCAAAGCTATTGAAGCAGACATTGGAAACGGCAAAAAATATTTTAAAAGATGCTGGTCCTGACTATATAAAAAGACTAGAGGAAGTTGCTAAAAAGCAAGACTATGAGGAGCTGACAAAAGAATTTCAAAAGAGTTATGAAGAGGTCGAAGCCAAAAATAATCTAGCTGTTTATAAAAAGACTGTACAAGAAGCTGTTAAAAAGCTTTCGCTTCCAACAGCTCTAAAAAATAGTTATTTGGAAAAAATCCAAAATGCTAAGAGTAAGGAAGAATTAGATACTCTTCAAGCGGAGGCTGTAGGAGCAGTCAAAGCACAGGAAATGCTCAAACAGAAAAAGGAAGAGGCTAGAAGAGAGCTACTCGGGAAAAATGATCTTGACCCTCAAGAGCGTACGGATTTTGTCAATCGAGTTGAAAATGGATCTAGCGTCGAAGAGGTTGAGGCTATTTTACGCGAGGCAGATACTCGATCAGCTAACAATAAAGTGATATTTGACAAACGTCAGCAAATTGCAAAAGAGATTGCAGCTCTTGGTTTCTTGACTGCGGACCATCGCGTAGCATTAAATGAACGATTAGAGCAAGCTCAGGTTGAAAGTCAACTAGATAGCGTTTTAGCGGATGCCAAACAAAAAAACCTTGAAGATTTAAAGGCAGAAGAAAAGGGCACGCTAAAAAAAGCGAAAGAGATTCTTAAAACGCTCAGAACATTACCAGAATTGACCGATCCAAGTCTTTATGGGACAAGTATGCGTGTGTGGCAAGACATTAAAGAGTTATTAGGAGCCTATACAGATACCTTTGAGAAGCTAAAATCGCCAGATACAAACGATCAGGAACTGCGTCGGATTCGAGATAATCTTTACTTTGTGACGCAGTTTGGAGAAGTTGAACGAATTGCGCGTGAATTGGAGCAAAAACGTCGGAAATATCCGAATAATACAGAGTTAGAAGAGATTCTCAAGTCCATGTTTACAGGAACTCCCTATGCAACGATTGAAACGGGGAAATTTGCTGATTTTAATCATTTCCTAGCAGAGGATATCTATCCGAAACAAAAGAAATTTGAGAATTTGTTTGAGAAGCTGCAAGCACAGCAGGTAGGTCCCTTGACCACGTTGACATCTGTGGTTCAGACAATCAAGGAAACTAAAACCGAAGAGATTCCATTTGGGGTACAAGAAGAATCAAATCCAGAGTTGCCAAAAGGTCAGCGTAGAACGAAAGTTGCTGGTGTAAAGGGTGTCCGAACGATTGTTGAAGAGGTCAAAAAACAGGGAGATAAGGAGTTGTCACGGACAAAGGTGTCTGAGATGATTACGAAACCTGCGGTGACTCAGATTGTCGAAGTTGGTACTAAGGAAGAAAGAAAAACTGAACCGCTTACTCCATTAACTCCAGCTATTAAAACAATTCAAGAAGCACGAACGGAAGAAATTCCATTTGGGGTACAAGAAGAATCAAATCCAGAGTTACCACAAGGTGAACGTCGAGTGAAAGTCTTTGGCGTAAAAGGGGAACGGACGATTATTGAAGAAATCAAAACCCAAGGTGACAAGGAATTATCGCGCAGAGTGTTGTCAAATACAGTCACGAAAGAAGCTGTAACTCAGATTGTTGAGATTGGTACGAAAGTCGCTACGCCACTTCCAATTCCACAACAACCGGCCCCCAAAGTACCAGAAGTTCCAGAAATGCCTCCAGTTCAGCCAGAGGCGGATCCAATTCCACAACAACCGGCCCCTAAAGTACCAGAGGTTCCAGAAATGCCTCCAGTTCAACCAGAGGCGGATCCAATTCCACAACAACCGGCCCCCAAAGTACCAGAGGTTCCAGAAATGCCTCCAGTTCAACCAGAGGCGGATCCAATTCCACAACAACCGGCCCCCAAAGTACCAGAGGTTCCAGAAATGCCTCCAGTTCAGCCAGAGGTAGATCCAATTCCACAACAACCAGCCCCCAAAGTACCAGAGGTTCCAAAAACTCCTCCAGTGAAATCTGAAAAAGGGCAACCTTCAGCTCCGAAAAAGGAAAAACTTATAGTTCCAGAATCCCCACTACCTAAAAATCCTCAAAATTCGCCAATGCCCCCAGAAAGTGATGGGCAATTGCCTCAACCGCCAAAGGAAAGCAATCCTAAAATTTCAGATGATGTCAATCATAATCCTCCATCTAATTCTCCAAAAGAAGAAAAAAATGACAAGTCTCAATTGGAGCAAAGATCGAATCAGAACCTATCAAGGGAAAATAGCATGCATGCTCCATCGATAGGTGATAAGGATATGGATAAGATCCAAAAAATGGCAGATATAAGGAAGAACAAAAATGGCTCTTCTTCAGATAAGAAGCTATCCAGTTTGCCAAAAACAGGTGAAGCTTCCAGTCTTGTCCATTTTGTAGGTGTCTTAATGGCAGGAGTTGCAACTTGGATTCGCACTCGTAAGAAAGAAGATTAAATAAGCAAAAAAAGAGAGTCTCAAAATGAAAAGAACTTTCTGATATGAACAGTATAGACCTTTTTATACAGTTCATTAGAAGTGGTTCTTTTCACAAATGAGCTCTCTCTTTTTATAGGTTAGCTTGTTTAGCTTTTAAGTGTTCGTAAAAAATAGCGTGGCTAGCATATATATAAGGATATACATAAATAGCTAAAATACCAAAGGTAAAGCTAGATAGGATATACCAGCCTATGAAATTCAGATCCAGGATAAATCGACTTCCTTTGTATCCTTTCATCATTCGGCGGCTTGCTCTTAGGATGGCCCAAGGGCCTTGATAGTGATTGGATTTTAATTGGTCACAAAGGATAAATTCCACTTGGGAATAGGCATAGATTTGAGGAATGCTAATGGCTAAACCGATGAACATCAGGATCAATCCAGCTATCAAATAATTTCCCAGCTCTCCAAAACGCCCTTCTAAGGCCAAAGGAATGCCATTAGGATAGGAAAAGGCAAGATTGAGAATTACAATACTTGAATAGCAAATTAGAAAGAGGCCAATCGTAGCAACCAAGCTCCAGAGAAAGAGGACAAATCGTTTGACAAAGAGGGTCGAAAAAACAGCTCCAAACACATCTCCTTGAAATAGACGAATCGAATCTTGAAAATTCACTTCCTTTTGTTTCCCGCGTAGAACTTCCGATAAAGCTGAGAAAGCAGAAGTGATAAAAATCAAAAGGACAAAATTGATGACGATTGGAAAGAGAGACCGATTGAAGAGGAGACTGAAGAAAGTCTGTGGCTGCAATTGGCTCTGAACAGAGAAAACATTGGGACTAAAAAAATTGAACAAGGATGAGCAAATAGTAGTGAGAATTGGGACTAGAAAGAGTAAGCGAATGCCTTTTACTGTCGCTTGAACTTGACGAGCTTCTGCTCGAATGGCACGAATATCCATCGAAAACCTCCATTTCTTTCCCTCTAGTATATCATAAATTGCCCATTCTAAGGAAAAGCCTTTTTATTTTTTAAGATTTTTGATACAATCATACAGAACTCAGTCGGCAAAGTCGGCTGAAGAACATACTTCATCTTCAATCTGTTTTGAGATTAACCTAGGGATAGTTGAAAGTTGACAGGTTGAGGTTTGTAAGTATAAAAAAGATCTGGGACTGTCTTTCCCAGAGTCGGAGGTATAGCAATGACATCACCTATTCAATATCGGTTGATCAAAAAAGAAAAGCACACAGGGGCTCGTTTGGGGGAGATTATCACACCACACGGGACCTTTCCAACACCTATGTTTATGCCAGTTGGGACCCAGGCAACGGTTAAGACCCAGTCGCCTGAGGAGCTCAAAGAAATGGGTTCAGGCATTATTTTATCCAACACCTATCACCTTTGGCTTCGTCCAGGGGATGAGTTGATTGCACGTGCAGGTGGTTTGCATAAATTTATGAACTGGGACCAAGCTATTTTGACAGATAGTGGTGGTTTCCAAGTCTATTCGTTAGCGGATAGCCGAAATATTACTGAAGAAGGGGTCACTTTTAAGAACCACCTTAATGGTTCAAAAATGTTTCTATCACCAGAAAAGGCGATTTCCATTCAAAATAATCTCGGAAGTGATATTATGATGAGTTTTGACGAATGCCCGCAGTTCTACCAGCCCTATGATTATGTGAAAAAATCAATCGAACGGACTAGTCGTTGGGCTGAACGTGGCTTGAAAGCACATCGCCGTCCACATGACCAAGGCTTGTTTGGCATTGTGCAGGGAGCTGGTTTTGAAGATCTTCGTCGTCAATCTGCCCATGATTTGGTGAGCATGGATTTTCCAGGCTATTCGATTGGTGGTCTGGCTGTTGGTGAGTCGCATGAAGAGATGAATGCGGTGCTTGATTTCACAACGCCCCTCTTGCCAGAAAATAAACCACGTTATCTTATGGGAGTGGGGGCACCAGATAGCTTGATTGATGGGGTAATTCGTGGAGTAGATATGTTTGACTGTGTCTTGCCGACACGGATTGCAAGAAATGGGACTTGTATGACCAGCGAGGGTCGTTTGGTAGTGAAAAATGCTCAATTTGCAGAAGATTTCACCCCACTTGACCATGATTGTGATTGCTACACTTGTCGCAACTATACGCGGGCTTATCTTCGTCACTTGCTCAAGGCAGACGAAACCTTTGGTATTCGCTTGACTAGCTACCACAATCTCTACTTCTTGATTAAGCTCATGAAGAATGTTCGTCAGGCAATCATGGATGACAATCTTTTGGAATTCCGTGAAGACTTTATCGAGCGTTATGGCTACAACAGTTCAAAACGTAATTTTTAATCATGGAAAAAGAAGTCTTTCTAAACTCAGATTGAAGAAAAAGTCCATTTTGGACAATTTTCTTCAATCTTTTTTCTTTTACTTGAGAAATAAAAAAACTCTTAACAATACAGCTATATCAGCATTTCTAAGAATTTCTGTTATATGGTAGTTAACTCCAAAAATAAAAATTTTTCTATCTCTAGTAGGGTTTGTCCACGTTCTGCTAAACGTTCTCTACCAGAAAATGGATAAGAGGGACCTACAAACTCTTGGAATTTATGGTCATGGCGGTTCAGGGAAAAGCGTGCCAGCACAGGAGCTTTGGGCCTTGATTGGCAAAGAGAGAGCCAATCTGTTAGAAACGAATGTCTATGTCCTAGATGGTTCGGTGCGTGATTTAGTGGCACCTCGGGCATTTCCAAATCAGAAAGTGACAGCTTGTATGTCTCTTGCTCATGAATTGGGCAGTTTAGAGCGTGATATAAAAGCTCTGCAAGCTGGTTTAAATATTTTGACGATTGGAAAAGACTGGCAACCGAGCAAGCGTTTGTCAGGAAAAAAGCCAATTCTCATCGTGGAAGGGATGTCTGTTGCTTTTTTGTCACCAGATTTGTTTGATATGAGAATTTACCTATATACGGACGAAGAAACATCACTCGCCAGACGATTGGAGCGAGATGTTTCTCGCCGTAATCGCAGTCGAGAATTCGTCAAAGCAATGGAAAAGGAGCGACGAAACCAATACAGAATTTACTACGAACCTTACCAAACTCAAGCAGATGTTCTCATTTGTCAATCTGACAATCAGTTTGTCATCAAAAGAAACCGAGCTTTCTAGTAGTAAAAATAAAGGTGTGGCAGCAATCGGTGACTATGAAATTCCGATTTCTGTCCGCCTTTTTTTGCATTTTCAACTAAGAAAGCCATTTCATTAAATTTCTTCGAAAAAAACAAGCAAAACCCTTGCAATCTCTAGTTCTTTGTGTTATTCTACTATGGTGCCGTGAAAAATACGGCTGTAGCTTTGATACAAGAGGTTGCGACACGCTCGGTTGCATTGCCACGCAATCACTTGTCGGTTTTCTTGTGGAGCTAGCCTATTATCTTAAATAGACGAAAAGGAGAAAAAGATGGCAAACAAAAAAATCCGCATCCGCTTGAAAGCGTACGAACATCGTACACTTGATACAGCAGCTGCAAAAATCGTAGAAACAGCTACTCGTACAGGTGCAGAAGTTGCAGGACCAATCCCACTTCCAACTGAACGTAGCCTCTACACAATCATTCGTGCGACTCACAAATATAAAGACTCTCGCGAACAATTTGAGATGCGTACTCACAAACGTTTGATCGACATCGTGAACCCAACTCAAAAAACAGTTGATGCTCTTATGAAACTTGATTTACCAAGTGGCGTTAACGTAGAGATTAAATTGTAATAGAACATGGACTACGGATGGTGTAAAACACTATATGTCCTTGAAGTCTTAGGGCTTCTGAGGAACTTTCTTGTTTTGCCTTGTTCGCCCAAGTCCTATGTATCTTGATTTGAGCATAAAAAACGCTCGTTAAAAACTTTTTGAATAACTTTATAGAAAAGGAAACATTTTCTCATGACAAAAGGAATCTTAGGGAAAAAAGTGGGAATGACTCAAATCTTCACTGAAGCTGGCGAATTAATCCCTGTAACTGTTGTTGAAGCAGCTCCAAACGTTGTTCTTCAAGTAAAAACAGTTGAAACAGACGGATACAACGCAGTTCAAGTTGGTTTTGATGACCTTCGCGAAGTATTGAGCAACAAACCTGCTAAAGGACATGTAGCTAAGGCTAACACGGCTCCTAAGCGCTTCATTCGTGAATTCAAAAACATTGAAGGCTTGGAAGTAGGTGCAGAAATCACAGTTGACACTTTCGCAGCTGGAGATGTTGTTGATGTAACAGGAACTTCAAAAGGTAAAGGTTTCCAAGGTGTTATCAAACGCCACGGACAATCTCGTGGACCTATGGCTCACGGTTCTCGTTACCACCGTCGTCCTGGTTCAATGGGGCCAGTTGCGCCAAACCGTGTGTTTAAAAACAAACACTTGGCAGGACGTATGGGTGGCAACCGTGTAACAATTCAAAATCTTGAAATTGCACAAGTTGTTCCAGAGAAAAACGTTATCCTTATCAAAGGTAACGTACCAGGTGCTAAGAAATCTCTTATCACCATCAAATCAGCAGTTAAAGCTGGTAAATAATAAAGAAAGGGGAAATCAGTCACAATGGCAAACGTAACATTATTTGACCAAACTGGTAAACAAGCTGGTGAAGTAGTTCTTAACGATGCAGTTTTTGGTATCGAACCAAACCAAGCAGTTGTGTTTGATGTCATCATCAGCCAACGTGCGAGCCTTCGTCAAGGAACTCACGCTGTTAAAAACCGTTCTGCAGTATCAGGCGGTGGACGCAAACCATGGCGTCAAAAAGGAACTGGACGTGCTCGTCAAGGGTCTATCCGTTCTCCACAATGGCGTGGTGGTGGCGTAGTCTTCGGACCAACTCCACGTTCATACGCTTACAAACTTCCACAAAAGGTTCGTCGCTTGGCACTTAAATCTGTGTATTCAGAAAAAGTTGCTGACAGCAAATTTGTAGCGGTTGACAGCCTTTCATTTACAGCTCCAAAAACTGCTGAATTTGCAAAAGTTCTTGCAGCACTTAGCATTGATACAAAAGTTCTTGTAATTCTTGAAGAAGGAAATGAATTCGCAGCACTTTCAGCTCGTAACCTTCCAAACGTAAAAGTTGCAACTGCTACAACTGCAAGCGTTCTTGATATTGCAAATGCAGACAAACTTCTTGTCACTCAAGCAGCTATCTCTAAAATTGAGGAGGTTCTTGCATAATGAATTTGTATGACGTAATCAAAAAGCCTGTCATCACTGAAAGCTCAATGGCTCAGCTTGAAGCAGGCAAATATGTCTTTGAAGTAGACACTCGTGCTCACAAACTTCTCATCAAACAAGCTGTTGAAGCAGCATTTGAAGGTGTAAAAGTTGCAAATGTGAACACTATTAACGTAAAACCAAAAGCAAAACGTGTTGGACGTTATACTGGTTTTACTTCTAAAACGAAAAAAGCAATCATCACGCTTACAGCTGATTCAAAAGCAATCGAGTTGTTTGCAGCTGCTGATGCAGAATAATCTAAGGAGGAAATATCGTGGGAATCAGAGTTTATAAACCAACTACAAATGGTCGCCGTAATATGACTTCTTTGGATTTTGCTGAGATCACTACTAGCACTCCAGAAAAAACTTTGCTTGTTTCATTGAAGAGCAAAGCTGGTCGTAACAACAACGGTCGTATCACCGTTCGTCACCAAGGTGGCGGACATAAACGTCACTACCGTTTGATTGACTTCAAACGGAATAAAGACGCTGTTGAAGCAGTCGTAAAAACAATCGAGTACGATCCAAATCGTTCAGCTAATATTGCACTTGTGCACTATACTGACGGTGTGAAAGCTTACATCATTGCTCCTAAAGGTCTTGAAGTCGGTCAACGTATCGTTTCAGGTCCTGAAGCAGATATCAAAGTCGGAAATGCACTTCCACTTGCAAATATTCCAGTCGGTACTCTTATCCACAACATCGAGTTGAAACCAGGTCGTGGTGGAGAATTAGTTCGTGCTGCTGGAGCATCTGCTCAAGTATTGGGACAAGAAGGTAAATATACACTTGTTCGTTTGCAATCAGGCGAAGTTCGTATGATTCTTGGAACTTGTCGTGCGACAGTTGGTGTTGTCGGTAACGAACAACACGGACTTGTAAACCTTGGTAAAGCGGGACGTAGCCGCTGGAAAGGTATTCGCCCAACTGTTCGTGGTTCTGTTATGAACCCGAATGATCACCCACACGGTGGTGGTGAAGGTAAAGCACCAGTTGGTCGTAAGGCACCATCTACTCCATGGGGCAAACCTGCTCTTGGACTTAAAACTCGTAACAAGAAAGCAAAATCTAACAAGCTTATCGTTCGTCGTCGTAACGAAAAATAATCTGTTACAAGTAGCATAAGCATATCCGCCAGCTCGGTAGCCTTGCAGTTGCAAGGCAGGCCGCTGTGGTACATATTTTAAAGGAGAAAACATATACAATGGGACGCAGTCTTAAAAAAGGACCTTTCGTCGATGAGCATTTGATGAAAAAAGTTGAAGCTCAAGCAAACGACGAAAAGAAAAAAGTAATCAAAACTTGGTCACGTCGTTCAACGATTTTCCCAAGTTTTATCGGATACACAATCGCAGTTTATGATGGACGTAAACACGTACCTGTTTACATCCAAGAGGACATGGTAGGTCACAAGCTTGGTGAATTTGCACCAACTCGTACTTACAAAGGTCACGCAGCTGACGATAAGAAAACACGTAGATAAGAGAGGAGAAAAACATGGCAGAAATTACTTCAGCTAAAGCAATGGCCCGTACAGTGCGCGTTTCACCTCGTAAATCTCGTCTAGTTCTTGACAATATCCGTGGTAAAAACGTCGCTGACGCAATCGCAATCTTGAAATTCACTCCAAACAAAGCTGCAGGCATTATTGAGAAAGTATTGAACTCAGCAATTGCCAACGCTGAAAATAACTTTGGTTTGGAAAAAGCAAACTTGGTAGTATCTGAAGCATACGCAAACGAAGGACCAACATTGAAACGTTTCCGTCCACGTGCGAAAGGTTCAGCTTCACCAATCAACAAACGCACAGCCCACATTACAGTGGTTGTTGCAGAAAAATAAGGAGGTAAAATCGTGGGTCAAAAAGTACATCCAATTGGTATGCGTGTCGGCATCATCCGTGACTGGGATGCCAAATGGTATGCTGAAAAAGAATACGCGGATTACCTTCATGAGGATCTTGCAATCCGCAAATTTGTTCAAAAAGAATTGGCTGATGCAGCAGTTTCAACTATTGAAATCGAACGCGCAGTTAATAAAGTCATCGTTTCACTTCACACTGCAAAACCAGGTATGGTTATTGGTAAAGGTGGATCAAACGTTGATGCTCTTCGTGTCAAATTAAACAAAATGACTGGAAAACAAGTCCACATCAACATCATCGAAATCAAACAACCTGATTTGGATGCACACCTTGTTGGTGAAGGAATTGCTCGTCAATTAGAGCAACGTGTCGCTTTCCGTCGTGCTCAAAAACAAGCAATCCAACGTGCTATGCGTGCTGGAGCAAAAGGAATCAAAACTCAAGTATCTGGACGTTTGAACGGTGCTGATATCGCCCGTGCAGAAGGATATTCTGAAGGAACTGTTCCACTTCACACACTTCGTGCGGATATTGATTACGCTTGGGAAGAAGCTCTTACAACTTACGGTAAACTTGGTGTTAAAGTATGGATTTACCGTGGGGAAGTTCTTCCAGCTCGCAAAAACACTAAAGGAGGTAAATAACCAATGTTAGTACCTAAACGTGTTAAACACCGTCGTGAATTCCGTGGAAAAATGCGCGGTGAAGCAAAAGGCGGAAAACAAGTAGATTTCGGTGAATACGGTCTTCAAGCTACAACTAGCCACTGGATTACAAACCGTCAAATCGAAGCAGCCCGTATCGCGATGACTCGTTACATGAAACGTGGTGGTAAAGTTTGGATTAAAATCTTCCCACACAAATCATACACAGCGAAAGCTATCGGGGTACGTATGGGATCTGGTAAAGGGGCACCTGAAGGTTGGGTAGCACCAGTTAAACGTGGTAAAGTGATGTTTGAAGTAGCTGGCGTTTCAGAAGAAATCGCACGTGAAGCTCTTCGTCTTGCAAGCCACAAATTACCAGTGAAATGCAAATTCGTAAAACGTGAAGCAGAGTAAGGAGAAGACATGAAACTTAATGAAGTAAAAGAATTTGTTAAAGAACTTCGTGGACTTTCTCAAGAAGAGCTCGCGAAGCGTGAAAATGAATTGAAAAAAGAATTGTTCGAACTTCGTTTCCAAGCAGCTGCTGGTCAATTAGAACAAACAGGACGCTTGAAAGAAGTGAAAAAACAAATCGCTCGTATCAAAACTGTTCAATCAGAAGTTAAATAATAGACTAGGGAAGGAGAATTTCAATGGAACGCAATAATCGTAAAGTTCTTGTCGGACGTGTCGTTTCTGACAAAATGGACAAAACAATCACAGTTGTAGTTGAAACAAAACGTAACCACCCAGTCTATGGTAAACGTATTAACTACTCTAAAAAATACAAAGCTCATGATGAAAACAACGTCGCTAAAGAAGGCGATATCGTTCGTATCATGGAAACTCGTCCGCTTTCAGCTACAAAACGTTTCCGTCTTGTAGAAGTCGTTGAAGAAGCGGTCATCATCTAATCAAACCTGAAAGGAGAAAAGTGAAATGATTCAAACAGAAACTCGTTTGAAAGTTGCTGACAACAGCGGTGCTCGCGAAATTTTGACAATCAAAGTTCTTGGTGGTTCAAAACGTAAATTCGCAAGTATTGGTGATGTCATCGTAGCATCTGTAAAACAAGCAACTCCTGGTGGTGCGGTTAAAAAAGGTGACGTTGTAAAAGCAGTTATCGTACGTACTAAATCAGGTGCTCGTCGTGCTGATGGTTCTTACATCAAGTTTGACGAAAATGCTGCGGTTATTATCCGTGAAGATAAAACACCTCGCGGAACACGTATCTTTGGTCCAGTTGCACGTGAATTGCGTGAGGGTGGATTCATGAAGATTGTGTCACTTGCCCCAGAAGTACTTTAATCAAAAAACAAACGCAGTCCCCTGAAAGGATTTCTTTCAGGGTGCCCTTGTGGGCGTAAGAAATAAAAGGAGAAACCAATGTTTGTAAAATCAGGCGATAAAGTTCGCGTAATCGCTGGTAAAGACAAAGGCGTTGAAGCTAAAGTCCTTACAGCTCTTCCAAAAGTAAACAAAGTTGTTGTTGAAGGTGTAAACATCGTTAAAAAACACCAAAAACCAAATAACGAATACCCTCAAGGTGCTATCGTTGAAAAAGAAGCACCAATCCATGTGTCAAACGTACAAGTTCTTGACAAAAATGGTGTTGCAGGACGTGTTGGCTACAAATTTGTAGATGGCAAAAAAGTTCGTTACAATAAAAAATCAGGCGAAGTGCTTGATTAATCACGAAGGAAAGGAGAAGTAACATGGCTAATCGTTTAAAAGAAAAATATCTTAATGAAGTAGTTCCTGCTTTGACAGAGAAATTTAACTATTCATCCGTTATGGCAGTGCCAAAAGTAGATAAGATCGTTTTGAACATGGGTGTCGGAGACGCTGTATCAAACGCTAAAAATCTTGAAAAAGCAGCTGAAGAGCTTGCACTTATCTCAGGACAAAAACCACTTATCACGAAAGCTAAAAAATCTATCGCCGGCTTCCGTCTTCGTGAGGGTGTTGCAATCGGTGCAAAAGTAACCCTTCGTGGCGAACGTATGTATGAATTCTTGGATAAATTGGTTACTGTATCACTTCCACGTGTTCGTGACTTCCATGGTGTGCCAACAAAATCATTTGACGGACGTGGAAACTACACACTTGGTGTGAAAGAACAATTGATCTTCCCAGAAATCAACTTTGACGATGTTGATAAGACTCGTGGTCTTGATATCGTTATCGTAACAACTGCTAACACTGACGAAGAGTCACGCGAATTGCTTACAGGCCTTGGAATGCCTTTTGCAAAATAATATAGGAGGTAAATCTAATGGCTAAAAAATCAATGATTGCTAAGAACAAACGCCCAGCGAAGTTCTCTACGCAAGCTTACACTCGTTGCGAAAAATGTGGACGTCCACACTCAGTATACCGCAAGTTCAAATTGTGCCGTGTTTGCTTCCGTGAATTAGCATACAAAGGACAAATCCCAGGCGTTACCAAAGCTTCTTGGTAATAACATGATGCAACGGACATTAAAAAATCCGTATGAAAATAGGAGTCTGACGTAGAGTTTTTTAAGAACTCAAGGCGGACTGTCTTTTTCACTAGGATTTTAGTCCGTGCTCAAATAAGATACAACATTATCACACTAGCTGATTTGAACACGAGCTATGACCTTTTCTGAAAAGGTAGTTGTCTAGGAGCACTGTTCCTACACTAATTGTCCTATTTTTCAATGGTTGTGAGCTCTTTGTATCCTAAATTAACTAGCAAGTGAAGACTTCAAACTACTAGTAAGAGGAGAAATTTAAAATGGTTATGACTGACCCAATTGCAGACTTTTTGACACGTATTCGTAATGCCAACCAAGCAAAACATGAAGTGCTTGAAGTGCCTGCATCAAACATCAAAAAAGGAATTGCTGAAATTCTTAAACGTGAAGGTTTTGTAAAAAACGTTGAGTACATCGAAGATGACAAACAAGGTGTTATTCGTGTATTCTTGAAATACGGACCAAATGGTGAAAAAGTTATCACAAACTTGAAACGTGTTTCAAAACCAGGTCTTCGTATTTACAAAAAACGTGAAGATCTTCCAAAAGTTTTAAACGGACTTGGAATTGCCATCCTTTCAACTTCTGAAGGCTTGTTGACTGATAAAGAAGCTCGTCAAAAGAATGTTGGTGGTGAGGTAATCGCCTACGTTTGGTAATAGAATGATACGAGGATTTTAGTCCGAGTTCAAATCATTTATCAAATAGAAACTTAGCTTAGGATACTTTCCATCCGAATATTACGGATGAAAACAGGGACTAAGAGCCGTGCGAAGCAGATAAATCTTCTCTTGTTCATCGAACAATCGTCGATTTCCTAATTTCGCTTTGCTCTTTACGTCCTTAGTATCATAAGCTCCCGTGAAAACGAGCCTTATTGGCTTGATAATCTAACAGGAGAAAGAAAAAATATGTCACGTATTGGTAATAAAGTGATTACATTGCCAGCTGGTGTTGAGCTTTCGCAAAACAACGGTGTGGTAACTGTAAAAGGACCTAAAGGGGAACTTACTCGTGAGTTCTCACAAGATATTGAAATCCGTGTGGAAGGTACTGAAGTAACTCTTCACCGTCCAAACGATTCAAAAGAAATGAAAACAATCCACGGAACAAGTCGTGCCCTTTTGAACAACATGGTTGTTGGTGTATCAGAAGGCTTCAAAAAAGAACTTGAAATGCGTGGGGTTGGATACCGTGCACAACTTCAAGGAACAAAACTTGTCTTGGCTGTTGGTAAATCTCATCCAGATGAAGTAGAAGCTCCTGCAGGTATTACATTTGAACTTCCAAACCCAACTACAATTGTAGTTAGTGGAATTTCAAAAGAAGTAGTTGGACAAACAGCTGCTTACGTTCGTAGCTTACGTGCTCCAGAACCATATAAAGGTAAAGGGATCCGCTACGTTGGTGAATTCGTTCGTCGTAAAGAAGGTAAAACAGGTAAATAAGGTTGATGGATTGATTGTTTCAATCTTCCGTCAGTACTATTTAACCTGTGCATAAAGCACACGAAAAAAATTAAGAGGTGAAAATTGTGATTTCGAAACCAGATAAAAATAAAATCCGCCAAAAACGCCACAAACGTGTACGCGGAAAACTCTCTGGAACTGCTGATCGCCCACGTTTGAACGTATTCCGTTCTAATACAGGCATCTACGCTCAAGTAATTGATGACGTAGCGGGTGTAACGCTCGCAAGCGCTTCAACTCTTGACAAAGAAGTTTCAAAAGGAACTAAAACTGAACAAGCCGTTGTTGTTGGTAAACTAGTTGCTGAACGTGCAGTTGCTAAAGGTATTACTGAAGTGGTGTTCGACCGCGGTGGATATCTATATCACGGACGTGTAAAAGCTTTGGCTGATGCAGCTCGTGAAAACGGATTGAAATTCTAATAGGGAGGACACTAAAAAATGGCATTTAAAGACAATGCAGTTGAACTTGAAGAACGCGTAGTTGCGATTAACCGCGTTACAAAAGTTGTTAAAGGTGGACGTCGTCTTCGCTTTGCAGCTCTTGTAGTTGTAGGAGATCGCAACGGTCGTGTAGGTTTTGGTACTGGTAAAGCTCAAGAAGTACCAGAAGCTATCCGTAAAGCAGTAGAAGATGCGAAGAAAAACTTGATTGAAGTACCAATGGTTGGAACAACAATTCCTCACGAAGTAACATCTGAATTTGGTGGAGCTCGTGTATTGTTGAAACCAGCTGTAGAAGGGGCTGGAGTTGCTGCAGGTGGTGCGGTTCGTGCCGTTATCGAGTTGGCAGGTGTGGCTGATATCACTTCTAAATCACTTGGTTCTAACACTCCAATCAACATTGTTCGTGCAACTGTTGAAGGATTGAAACAATTGAAACGCGCTGAAGAAGTTGCTGCCCTTCGTGGTATTTCAGTTTCTGACTTGGCTTAAGAAAGGGGATAACATGGCTCAAATTAAAATTACTTTGACTAAGTCTCCAATCGGACGCATTCCGTCACAACGTAAAACTGTTGTAGCACTTGGACTTGGCAAATTGAACAGCTCAGTTATTAAAGAAGATAACGCTGCTATCCGTGGTATGATCACAGCAGTATCTCACTTAGTAACAGTAGAAGAAGTAAAATAAGGCAAGAATAAAATTCTTGTTTTTGCGGGAGTGACAGAGAAAGATAATCTATTTCTAGTTGAAACTTGCGCACTTCATTATATAAACACAGGACGAAGTCGCATAGAGAAATCTTTGCGGCTTGCTGTCAATCATTTAGTATAGGCGAGTTTTTAGGTTGAGGCCTTACCCAGCCTAAAGGCGCTAGCATTTTACACATAAGGAGAAAGAAAAAATGAAACTTCATGAATTGCAACCTGCTACAGGTTCTCGTAAAACTCGTAACCGCGTTGGTCGTGGGACATCATCAGGTAACGGTAAAACTTCAGGTCGCGGACAAAAAGGTCAAAAAGCTCGTAGTGGCGGTGGCGTACGTCTAGGTTTTGAAGGTGGACAAACTCCATTGTTCCGTCGTCTTCCAAAACGTGGATTTACAAACATCAATGCAAAAGAGTATGCAATTGTAAATCTTGATCAATTGAACGTATTTGAAGATGGTGCTGAAGTAACACCAGTTGTTTTGGTGGAAGCAGGTATCGTTAAAGCTGAAAAATCAGGAATTAAAATTCTTGGTAACGGCGAATTGACTAAGAAGTTGACTGTGAAAGCAGCTAAATTCTCTAAATCAGCTGAAGAAGCTATCACTGCTAAAGGTGGTTCAGTTGAAGTCATCTAAGAGAGGTGACCTATGTTTTTTAAGTTATTAAAGGATGCTCTAAAAATTAAGCAAGTCCGTTCGAAAATCTTCTTTACTCTATTCATCATTTTTGTCTTTCGTGCAGGAACAAATATTACTGTGCCGGGAGTGAATGCAAAGAGTTTAGAAGCCTTGAGTGGGCTATCCTTCTTGAATATGCTCAGCCTAGTGTCAGGAAATGCGATGAAAAATTTCTCGGTTTTTGCACTAGGAGTCAGCCCCTACATTACAGCTTCTATCGTTGTGCAACTCTTGCAGATGGACATCGTTCCTAAGTTTGTAGAGTGGGGAAAACAGGGGGAGGTTGGACGCCGAAAGCTGAATCAAGCGACACGCTACATTTCCCTTGTCCTTGCCTTTGTGCAATCGATTGGGATTACAGCTGGTTTTCACACTCTATCGAGTGCAAAATTAGTGGCGACTCCAAACTGGCAGACCTATCTTTTGATTGGTTCGATTCTTACGACAGGATCCATGATTGTGACCTGGCTAGGAGAGCAAATCACAGATAAGGGATATGGAAATGGCGTATCCATGATTATCTTTGCCGGGATTGTTTCTGCAATTCCTGGTATGATTAAAGGAATCTATGAAGATTACTTTGTCAATGTTCCAAGTGAACGGATTCAATCTTCCATTATCTTTGTCAGCATTTTGGTTGTAGCAGTTTTGTTGATTATCTATTTTACAACCTTTGTT
This sequence comes from Streptococcus himalayensis, assembly GCF_001708305.1. Lineage (NCBI taxonomy): Bacteria > Bacillati > Bacillota > Bacilli > Lactobacillales > Streptococcaceae > Streptococcus > Streptococcus himalayensis. The sequence goes on along the minus strand of NZ_CP016953.1, from coordinate 484,552 downwards.
CAACAAGCAGAATATAAGATTCCTATTCAGTATACCAAACGGGCGCAAGGTGCACCTTCTAGTTCTTATCTTCCGTTGAAAGTAAACCCAGCAGGAGTTATTCCTGTTATCTTTGCAAGTTCTATTACAGCCGCTCCGGCAGCTATTTTGCAATTTTTGCGTTCAACAGGACATGATGGACAATGGGTACGAACGATTCAAGACTTATTTGCAACGTCAACTCCAAGCGGAATTGCCATGTATGCACTCTTGATCATTCTATTTACCTTCTTTTACACATTTGTACAGATTAACCCTGAAAAAACAGCGGAAAATCTGCAAAAGAGTGGTGCTTATATCCATGGCGTTCGTCCTGGTAAGGGAACGGAAGAGTATATGACAAAACTCCTTCGCCGCTTAGCGACTGTAGGATCTCTGTTCCTAGGTTTCATTTCTATTTTACCAATTGTCGCAAAAGATGTTTTTGGACTTTCAGATGCGATTGCTCTTGGAGGTACGAGTCTTTTGATTATCATCTCGACTGGTATCGAGGGAATGAAACAGTTGGAAGGGTATCTCCTTAAACGGAAATACACTGGCTTTATGGAAACTGAGTAGAAACATTAAAAATAGCAGTGCTGTGGATTCGTTGGAATCCCCAGCCTTCTATTTTGTTTTTAAAGAAATTTATTCCAAGTGAATAGCTTTCTTTAAAAACAAAATAAGGAGAACAATCATGAATCTTTTGATTATGGGTTTACCGGGTGCAGGTAAAGGGACACAAGCAGCAAAAATTGTTGACAAATTTCATGTTGCTCATATCTCAACAGGGGATATGTTCCGTGCTGCTATGGCAAATCAAACAGAGATGGGTGTACTTGCCAAGTCTTACATTGATAAGGGTGAACTGGTACCAGATGAAGTGACCAATGGGATTGTCAAAGAGCGTTTGGCACAGGACGATATCAAGGCACACGGTTTTTTACTAGATGGTTATCCGCGGACAATTGAGCAGGCACATGCTCTAGATGAAACTCTTGCAAGTCTTGGGATTGAGCTTGAGGGGGTCATCAACATTCAAGTTGACCCAGCAAGCCTATTAGAGCGCTTGAGCGGTCGGATTATCCATAAAGAAACCGGGGAAACCTTCCATAAGGTATTCAACCCACCTGCAGGTGATTACAACGAAGAGGATTATTATCAACGGGAAGATGATAAGCCAGAAACTGTCAAACGCCGCTTAGATGTGAATATTGCACAAGGTGAGCCTATTATCGAACATTACCGTGCTAAAGGTCTTGTACATGATATTGAAGGAAATCAAGAAATCGATACAGTCTTTGCAGATATCGAAAAAGTCCTTACAAAATTGCAATAAAAGTGGTTTTCCTACTTGCATTAGTGGCGAAGTAGTGGTAAAATGAGATAGTCTGACTTATAATTGTTACCTCTGTATGCAGAGGTGCGAATCGAAATTTAGGGAGGTACTTTTGCGTGGCAAAAGACGATGTGATTGAAGTAGAAGGTAAGGTAGTCGATACCATGCCAAATGCTATGTTTACGGTTGAACTTGAAAATGGACATCAGATTTTAGCAACAGTTTCTGGTAAAATTCGTAAAAACTATATTCGTATTTTAGCGGGAGATCGTGTTACTGTGGAAATGAGTCCATACGACTTGACACGTGGACGTATCACTTACCGCTTTAAATAGTCGAAAAAATTGGAGGGATAAGAAATGAAAGTAAGACCATCGGTCAAACCAATTTGCGAATACTGTAAAGTTATTCGCCGTAATGGTCGTGTTATGGTAATTTGCCCAGCAAATCCAAAACACAAACAACGTCAAGGATAATTTAGAAAGGAGAAAACATGGCTCGTATTGCTGGAGTTGACATTCCAAATGACAAACGTGTAGTCGTATCACTTACATACGTGTACGGTATCGGTCTTCCAACTTCTAAGAAAATTCTTGCAGCAGCAGGAATCTCAGAAGATATTCGTGTGAAAGATTTGACATCTGATCAAGAAGACGCTATCCGTCGCGAAGTAGATGCAATCAAAGTTGAAGGTGACCTTCGTCGTGAAGTAAACTTGAATATCAAACGTTTGATGGAAATCGGTTCATACCGTGGTATTCGTCACCGTCGTGGACTTCCTGTCCGTGGACAAAACACCAAAAATAACGCTCGCACTCGTAAAGGTAAAGCTGTTGCGATTGCAGGTAAGAAAAAATAAAATAGGAGGTAAAAAAATTGGCTAAACCAACACGTAAACGTCGTGTGAAAAAGAATATCGAATCTGGTATTGCTCATATTCACGCTACATTTAATAACACTATTGTTATGATTACTGATGTGCATGGTAACGCAATTGCTTGGTCATCAGCTGGTGCCCTTGGTTTCAAAGGTTCTCGTAAATCTACACCATTTGCGGCTCAAATGGCATCTGAAGCAGCTGCTAAATCAGCACAAGAACACGGTCTTAAATCAGTTGAAGTTACTGTAAAAGGTCCAGGTTCAGGTCGTGAGTCTGCTATTCGTGCTCTTGCTGCCGCTGGTCTTGAAGTAACAGCAATTCGTGATGTGACTCCTGTACCACACAATGGTGCTCGTCCTCCAAAACGTCGCCGTGTATAATTCAGAATCTTACACTGCTTTTCGTTTAAGAGGGAGTAACTAAATGATTGAGTTTGAAAAACCAAATATAACAAAAATTGATGAAAATAAAGATTATGGCATGTTTGTAGTAGAACCACTAGAACGTGGTTATGGTACAACGCTTGGGAACTCTCTTCGTCGTGTCCTTCTTGCTTCTTTACCAGGAGCAGCAGTTACTTCTATCAATATTGAAGGAGTGTTACACGAATTTGATACAGTTCCAGGAGTCCGTGAAGACGTGATGCAAATTATTTTGAACGTCAAAGGGATTGCTGTAAAATCTTACGTCGAAGACGAAAAGACAATTGAGCTTGATGTGGAAGGTCCAGCGGAAATTACCGCCGGAGACATTTTGACAGATAGTGATATTGAAATTGTAAACCCTGATCATTATCTCTTTACCATTAGTGAAGGAGCACACTTTAAAGCAATCATGACAGTAAATACTGGTCGTGGTTATGTTCCAGCGGATGAAAATAAGGCAGATGATGCACCAGTGGGAACACTTGCGGTAGATGCAATCTATACGCCAGTGAAAAAAGTTAATTACCAAGTTGAGCCAGCTCGTGTTGGTAGCAATGATGGTTTTGACAAACTAACTCTTGAAATCATGACGGATGGGACGATTATCCCTGAAGATGCTCTAGGACTTTCTGCACGTATTTTGACAGAACATTTGGATCTCTTTACAGATTTGACAGAAGTAGCGAAGGCTACCGATGTGATGAAAGAGGTTGATAAATCGTCAGATGACCGTATCTTGGATCGTACAATTGAAGAATTGGATTTATCTGTGCGTTCATACAACTGTTTGAAACGTGCTGGAATCAATACTGTCTTTGATTTGACAGAAAAATCTGAGCCTGAAATGATGAAAGTAAGAAATCTAGGTCGTAAGAGCCTTGAAGAAGTCAAAGTTAAATTGGCAGATCTTGGTTTAGGCCTAAAAAACGATAAATAAAGGAGGAATACATGGCTTACCGTAAACTAGGACGTACTAGCTCACAACGTAAAGCAATGCTTCGCGATTTGACAACAGATTTGATTATCAATGAGTCTATCGTAACAACTGAAGCTCGTGCGAAAGAAATCCGTAAAACAGTTGAAAAAATGATTACTCTAGGTAAACGTGGTGATTTGCACGCTCGTCGTCAAGCAGCAGCGTTTGTACGTAACGAAATTGCATCAGAAAACTATGATGAAGCTACTGATAAATATACATCAACAACAGCTCTTCAAAAATTGTTCTCTGAATTAGCACCTCGTTATGCTGAGCGTAATGGCGGATACACTCGTATCCTTAAAACAGAACCACGTCGTGGGGATGCTGCTCCAATGGCAATCATTGAACTTGTATAAGATCATCAATTTTGTTGAGTGTTATGATGATGGAATGCATTTGCATTCTTAGTCTAGCTCTGGTCTACCGCTGGGATTTCCCAGCGGGAACACTCATCATCTGATATCATTCCGTAGACGCTTGTTTACGAAATTGCTTTTAAGAAAAACAATTTCGTAAGTAGGTGTTTTTCTTTTTTCTATTGATAAAAAAGCATAAACAGTTAGTAAGAAACTAAAATATTTGATATAATAGAAAAAAGGTTTTCAGGAGAGTTTTATGAAACGTTCAATAGAACTATTACGAGAGAGGTATACAACTTCTTTAAAGGACGATGTGGATTTATTTATTGGAATTGAACTAGAATTCCCGATTGTCAATAAAAAAGCGGACTCTACGGATATTACTGTTTGCCAAGAGATGATGAAACATGTAGCAGAGGAATTTCATTTTCTTATTGAGAAGTATGATAGAAATGGAAATCCCATCCAGCTTTTATGTCCGCAGACAGGGGACTGTCTTCTTTTTGAAGTTTCTTACAATATTTTAGAATTTGCTTTCGGGAAAGCTCGAGTGATTGGTGAGGTTGAAAATCGATTTAAGGCTTATTTATCGACAATTCAATCCTATCTACGGGTGCATGGCCATGAATTGGAAGGATGGGGAGTTCACCCCCAATGGGCTCAAAATGACAATCGACCAGTGGCATCTCCGCGTTATGAAATGCTGATGCAATACCTTGCTTTACCTCAAAGAGTACAGGATGCTTCTCTTCATGACTACCCAGAATATGGAGCCTTTATTTGCGGCAGCCAAGTTCAACTAGATGTGACGAAAAAGAATTATCTTCGAGTGATAAATGCCTTTAATCAAGTGGAAGTAGCCAAGGCTTTCTTATTTGCTAATTCAGAATTTTGGGGTTCAGAATGGACGACTAGAATTGCACGAGATGTCTTTTGGGAAGATTCTATGCATGGTATTTTTTCAGAAAATGTGGGCGTTTTTCCGCGTGATTTTAAAACAGAGGATGAATTTTTCGAGTATCTGGATCATTCTGTTATTTTTACAGCAGAACGAGAAGGAGAAAGTTATTATTTTTACCCCATTCAAGTGACAAACTATTTGGAACAAGAAACTATAGAAGCTTTTAACCTAGCTGGTGAAAAACGGGTGATTCAGCCATCTGAACGTGATTTTTTAACACATAGGAGCTATCAATATCAAGATTTAACGACGAGAGGAACGATTGAATTTCGGAGCGTCTGCACGCAGCAGTTTAATCGGACATTCGCTTCAGCCGCTTTCCATCTAGGGCTCCTAATAGAACTTGATCAATTGGAAGTATTACTGCAAGAAGCACCCTTCTTTCAACAATTTGGTCGAGATTATAAATCATTACGCCGAAAGTTCTCTGAATGGACATTAGAGAGAGAAGAAAAAGAGGCTATTCGTCAATTTTCCTACTCTTTATTAAACTTGAGTCGTGATGGATTAAAACGGCGAGGTGAAGGAGAAGAGAGCTATTTATTTCCCCTATTTCAGCAATTAGGCTGCTGTGACTAGTCATCACTAGCAATGCCATGTGATAGATAGTGTACATAAAAGTTTCAATATGAAAAACCTCATAAGATTTTCTTGCAGAAAAGAGTAATACAAAAATTACTTAAAACAGGAAATCTTATGGGGTTTATTAGTTTAGGTAAAGGAAAGAGAATATATTCTGTTGTCGACTAGCTGAAGTTTAATTTATTAGCAATAGGTAGAAAATCAAGAAAACATATTTTTTATGTTAATTGGGAAATATAACGGCATCTAAACGCAGGTAAATTCTCATCAGCTTATTCAAGGATAGAATAGGAAAGATAATATGATTATTTATGCAAGTGAGAAAAGAGTGCTGATTTTGTCAGGTTGAGCAATCCAGTATTAGCTTATTTTTGGTTAATCAATTAGGTAGCGAACATAATATGTAGTTGATTTGAAAAAATATTGGCGTTTGTGATTCTATAGTTGAATAAAAGCTTGAATGCCAAAGATTTTAGATGAACAGTTTGAAATTTACAGAGAAACTATCTTAGAAAATTTTCTCGATATTTCGAAAATTAAAGATTGACTTTTTCATTTTTTTTCGATATGATATATACATGGTCCGTTGGTCAAGGGGTTAAGACACCGCCTTTTCACGGCGGTAACACGGGTTCGAATCCCGTACGGACTATTGCTAATCCGCTTGAGATATCTCAAGTGGATTTTTTTACCTCTTGTCAACTGTATTGGGTAATCTATAATGAGCATCTAGAGAGGACTAATCTGGTCTTCTCTTTTTCGATGTTCAAAAAAGATGAATTCGTTTCATAAAGTTTAACGTTTCTATAACTAAAAGCATTTCATTTGATGTTTCTGACGAGCTTTTTTCTAGATTCTTTGGTGTATTTAAAGAAAGGATTTTGGATGCTTTGCACCGATTATCAAGAAATGTACTGACTTTGGTTGGATTTAAATCTTAAAGTACAAAGGTCAGTTTTTTCTTCTGCCCATAGACCATTTCTCTGAACTGCTCCAAACTGTGCCTGAAGTGTCTAACTTTGTCTACGTGCTTGTCATTAGGGGGAGTTTAAGAAACAGAAGAGGGCAAACCCCCTAAAGCGCTCCATAGGATGCTATACTGATTTCACAGAATAAGAAAGTGAGACAGAAAATGATGGAACAGTTTGAAGCTATGTATGCCAAAGTCAGAGGAATAGTCCTACGATGCCGAAAAGACTACTATGTCCAGTTGTGGGAACAAGAAGATTGGGAACAAGAAGGGATGCTCGTGTTGTATCAATTACTCAAGCAATACCCTGAGTTAGGGGAAGAGAAATTGTATGTTTACTATAAAACAAAGTTTCGCAACCATGTGCTAGATGTTATCCGCAAACAAGAAAGCCAAAAACGAAAATTAAACAGAATGGCCTATGAAGAAGTAAGCGAGATAGGACATAAGTTAACCCAAGGAGGATTACTACCAGATGATCAGTATCTATTACAGGCAGAGTTGACTCGGTATCGCTCCAGCCTCAGTCAAGCCTCTCAAGAAAGATACGATCGCCTCATAGCCGATGAACGCTTCAAGGGGCGCCGGGAACTCCTACGAGAGTTACGGGAGTACCTATCGGATTGGGAGTAGGTAGTAGAGATGAAAGGAGAAGAAATGAAAAGATACGACAAACACGCAGGGAGCTATTTAGGCTATTATTACAAAAGCGGCTTACATTTACGGATGGATTATAGAAGTTATCGATCCTATATTGAAAAGATTATTGAAATCAGTCTCCAAGAAGAAGAAAGGTAAGGGGGTGATAGGGAAGTTGTTTTAGAGGGGGAATTAGAATTAATGGAAGAAAAGAATGAAAAAAGTTCAAAAAAAAACAAAAAAAAAGAAAAAAAGTGTTGACAAAGGAATGGATAGGTGATATACTAAGATAGTTGTCGCGAGAGAGCGACAAAGACCTTTGAAAACTGAACAAGACGAACCAATGTGCAGGGCGACTGAGCGAAAGCTTAGTCAGTCAAACACAAGAAACAATAAATCTGTCGGTGGACAGAATGAGTGAAGAGCTCAAACTTTTAAATGAGAGTTTGATCCTGGCTCAGGACGAACGCTGGCGGCGTGCCTAATACATGCAAGTAGAACGCTGAAGCTTGGTGCTTGCACCGAGCGGAGGAGTTGCGAACGGGTGAGTAACGCGTAGGTAACCTGCCTGGTAGCGGGGGATAACTATTGGAAACGATAGCTAATACCGCATAATAGTGCTTACTGCATGGTAAGCATTTGAAAGATGCAATTGCATCACTACCAGATGGACCTGCGTTGTATTAGCTAGTTGGTGAGGTAAAGGCTCACCAAGGCGACGATACATAGCCGACCTGAGAGGGTGATCGGCCACACTGGGACTGAGACACGGCCCAGACTCCTACGGGAGGCAGCAGTAGGGAATCTTCGGCAATGGGGGCAACCCTGACCGAGCAACGCCGCGTGAGTGAAGAAGGTTTTCGGATCGTAAAGCTCTGTTGTAAGAGAAGAACAGCGATGGGAGTGGAAAATCCATTGTATGACGGTATCTTACCAGAAAGGGACGGCTAACTACGTGCCAGCAGCCGCGGTAATACGTAGGTCCCGAGCGTTGTCCGGATTTATTGGGCGTAAAGCGAGCGCAGGCGGTTAGATAAGTCTGAAGTTAAAGGCTGTGGCTTAACCATAGTACGCTTTGGAAACTGTTTAACTTGAGTGCAGAAGGGGAGAGTGGAATTCCATGTGTAGCGGTGAAATGCGTAGATATATGGAGGAACACCGGTGGCGAAAGCGGCTCTCTGGTCTGTAACTGACGCTGAGGCTCGAAAGCGTGGGGAGCGAACAGGATTAGATACCCTGGTAGTCCACGCCGTAAACGATGAGTGCTAGGTGTTGGGTCCTTTCCGGGACTCAGTGCCGCAGCTAACGCATTAAGCACTCCGCCTGGGGAGTACGACCGCAAGGTTGAAACTCAAAGGAATTGACGGGGGCCCGCACAAGCGGTGGAGCATGTGGTTTAATTCGAAGCAACGCGAAGAACCTTACCAGGTCTTGACATCCCTCTGACCGCTCTAGAGATAGAGTTTTCCTTCGGGACAGAGGTGACAGGTGGTGCATGGTTGTCGTCAGCTCGTGTCGTGAGATGTTGGGTTAAGTCCCGCAACGAGCGCAACCCTTATTGTTAGTTGCCATCATTTAGTTGGGCACTCTAGCGAGACTGCCGGTAATAAACCGGAGGAAGGTGGGGATGACGTCAAATCATCATGCCCCTTATGACCTGGGCTACACACGTGCTACAATGGCTGGTACAACGAGTCGCAAGTCGGTGACGGCAAGCTAATCTCTTAAAGCCAGTCTCAGTTCGGATTGTAGGCTGCAACTCGCCTACATGAAGTCGGAATCGCTAGTAATCGCGGATCAGCACGCCGCGGTGAATACGTTCCCGGGCCTTGTACACACCGCCCGTCACACCACGAGAGTTTGTAACACCCGAAGTCGGTGAGGTAACCGTAAGGAGCCAGCCGCCTAAGGTGGGATAGATGATTGGGGTGAAGTCGTAACAAGGTAGCCGTATCGGAAGGTGCGGCTGGATCACCTCCTTTCTAAGGAAAAGGAACTGCATATTGGTCGTCATGTTTAGTTTTGAGAGGTCTTGTGGGGCCTTAGCTCAGCTGGGAGAGCGCCTGCTTTGCACGCAGGAGGTCAGCGGTTCGATCCCGCTAGGCTCCATACAACTGGAGACAGTTGTAGAGATTTGCACATTGAAAATTGAATATCTATATCAAATAGTAACAAGAAAATAAACCGAAAACGCTGTGAATTAATGAGTTTTCTAATTTGAAAGAATTAGGTTAAGAAATAAGGTTAAGTTAATAAGGGCGCACGGTGGATGCCTTGGCACTAGGAGCCGAAGAAGGACGTGACTAACGACGAAATTCCTTGGGGAGCTGTAAGTAAGCGAAGATCCAGGGGTGTCCGAATGGGGGAACCCAACATGTAATGCATGTTATCCATGACTGT
>NZ_CP016953.1:375000-470000 GCF_001708305.1 Streptococcus himalayensis | reverse complement strand
AGTCTGTGTGCGATATGTGTCATTGCTTGCTTTTCGATGAGTAATTGTGCGATTTTCTGGTTGACAGCGACAGAGATTTGATGGTTCTTCTTAACAATAGGAGTTTCAGCGACCGCCATTTTCCCACATTCCTTGCACTTGAAACGACGCTTTCGAAGGCGGATAAGTAGTGGGTAGCCAGCAGTTTCTAAGTAGGGGATTTTAGAGGCTTTCTGGAAGTCATACTTAGCCATTTGTCCCTTGCAGGAAGGGCATTTAGGGGCTGTGTAATCCAAGTGACCGTGGAGTTCTAAGTGAGTTCCCATGTCGCATTCATTAGTGATCGTGATATTTTTGTCTTTCATTTTGAGAAAATTTGTGATAAGATTTAGTTGTTCCATATGAGTCTTTCTAAATGATGGTTTTATCGCTTTTCATTATAGGTCATATGGGACTTTTTTTCTACACTGAAAAAGGCTCCATAATCTCTACAGTGGATTTACCCACTACAGATATTATAGAGCCGAATATTTGACCTTGAGAAATCAAGGTCTTTTTCAATTTTGGTCAATTTTTGGTCAACTTTTTCAGAAAAAAATTATGAAGCTAATAACTCACGAATACGATTGTTTTCTTTCTCTGCTTTTTCTTTAATCAAATGACCATAGGTTTTAGTAATCTGAGTAATATCCTTATGCCCCATATTCGTAGCGATAACCCAGATATCAATATCATAGGCTAACATGATACTGGCATAGGTATGTCGGATGCCAGTAGAAGATAGGTCGTAAGGTGTAATTTGTAGATGATTTAGTAATTCTCGAAGGTGTTTATTAACAGAATGGTTACTTGGAACACCTTCAAATAAATTGTAGAAAACAAAATCATTCAGGTTTTTAATGTTCGAATCTCTCTGTTCCCGAATTTGTAGCTGTTTTAATTTTTTCAATAACTCTAGGGTTTCTAAATCAATTGGAATATGTCGGACAGATGTATCGGTTTTTGGTGGTCGCCATTCTTGTCTACGTGGGTCATATCGCCTATAAGTGTAGATTTCTTTGGTATCATAGTGGATACAATCCCAAGTTAATCCCAAAACTTCTCCGAACCGTAGACCTGTTTTTAGTTGAACATATAGCAGATAATCAATACTATTAAACTGCTTTTCAATATTGGATTTTAAAGCGGCAAGTAATTTATGATAATCTTTTGTACTTGTAATAGCTTTTTGTTCCTTGATTTTACGGCTAGATTTTCCAGTGATGATAACCCCATCTGTAAAATCGGTAATGGAGAGTTTGTCACGTTTGGCAAATCGCACCACTTTACGAACTTCTGCATTCAAGCGTCGTACAGTGTCTTTTCCAACTCTTTTAGCATAATTATTGATAAATTCTTGATAATCGCTAGCTTTTATTTCAATAACTGGTTTGTCGTTGAAATACTCTGAGATAAGCTTACCCCTATGAAGGTGATGGTTTATGGTTCCATCACTTTTTTTTAACGGTTTGATTTGAAGGTGGTACCAACTTTTCCAGAGTTGATAAAGGGATACAGATGAATCAATCGTGTTGCCTTGTAAGAGTTCTAATTCAATTTGTGTAGCTTCCAAGATGGCTTCTTTTTTTGTTTTGAAGCCAGAATTAGACGCTACGACTATCTTGTTTTTATCGAAAATGCGATAATCCCAAGTTTTCTTTTTACCTCTTTGTCTATAAGATATTGCCATTGTATTATCCTTTCTTGTAGAAAATGATAACCAAGACATTCGTCCTGGCTATTATATCATTTTCCTTTTAATAAGTCAGAAAAATTCTGCTCAAAGAATTCTTTTGTTTTTGAAGCTAGAAAGAGATATTTCCCGCCCTGATTGTGAGGGTATTTTACAAAACCATTGGGATTCTGCTCAATGTCAATGTCTTTGCGAATATTGGGCTTGTAAAGCACATTCTCAAGCAACCACGGCCGAGAGATTGAAAGCAGTTCTAAAACATCTGATAAGCTCATATATCGTCCCATTGCTGCTTTGTTTTCTAGCTTTTTGTAATCCTCCCGAGAAACAAGGATATGTGTTTCTGGAAGAGTGACAGTTAAACCTTCGATATTGATTGTAATAGTATCCATATGTTATCCATTCCTTTCGTTTTTTGTTATAAGAAGTATGCCATAAAAACGTTTGAATGAAAGTAAAATTGATAAAAAATAGCTGTTTAAAAAAATTTATATTAGCGTTTCAACAGCTTATAAGCGTATGATTTTGGAAATTCATCAGGACGATTATGTCCCAAAGCTTTTGTCACAATTTTACATGCGACACGATCTAATGCAATTCCTGCCAACTCCTTACGTAAATAAATGATTTCTTTTCTATTTTTAATTTTAGAAATATCACGTACTACGTTTAAATAAACACGTTCCGCATATTCAGCTCTGTATTTGTGCGGTTTTAATGCCGTTGGAACTTTTTTTCCATCAAAATCATCCAAAATTAAATCTTTCGGTACTTGAAATACCTTTCGTTTACCCGCTCGTCTAAATATTTCTACAAGCCAGTCTTCTTCCTCTTTGCTTGTTGGCATGATTGGAGCCCAGCGGTCTCTGCGGCCTTTTGTTTGATGTTTATGGCCATTGATATTTAAATACCAACGACCATTTCGACCACGTTGCATTGCGTCACCAGTAATATTCATCAATTCTTTCTTACGCAAGCCAGTCGCAGAAACCACTTTATGCCAATACTCGTTATTTTTATCAGACAAACGTTCGTCTCTATCGAATAGACGATTATTTGTGCGACTTGCACGTGTTCTTGGCTGAGTTGGAATGAACGATGTTGAGGATATACCAAGAACTTTGGCAATGGCAGATTTATAGCTTGCTTGTGTGTTTGGAGCAAGTTCATTTTCTATGCAAAACTGAAGATATTGATTAACGATTTCTGTCCAACCCTCTATATCTTTTTCAAAACTGTCTAATTGTATTAATCGTTTTGAAGAAATGTGCGTAGAAAACCATGTTGCGAAGCATTTCCACGAACCAGCATATTTTTGAAGAGTACAGAAACTGTGAATCAATTCGATATCTTTACCAGTTTTTTTCGCTTCATTTCTCTTGATTCCCTTTCCCTTTTTATAACGTGCTTTTAAATTTGAGAGTCCTTTTGCATTGACAAACTCAAAACGTCCTTCTGGGGTGTTCAATGCTTCAATTTGCTTTGCGATGGCCTGTTTGCGATGTTGGTTTCGATCTGAACGTGACCGTCTTTTTTTGCCCATGATAAACTCCTTTCTTATTAAACCAATGGTTGAGGTGTTTTCGATTAACGCGATACTTTCGAAAACAGAATCTCCCTGTTGCGGCAGGTGTTCTTTGTATTTTTTTGATTGGAGAAGACTACTCCAATGCTCAATTTCGATTCGAGAGCTTGAATATACATAAAATACATCTGATAACGTATTTTCTTTTTCTTCTTTTTCAATTAAATGAACGATTTCTTGCTTTGGCTTCGCTATTCGTAAACCTTTGTTAGACAATTAACTGTGTGATTGTTTCCTCCTTTATCATTACGTTGTGTATTTTTTCTAGCTTAAAAAATAAGTTTTTTCTACAAAAATATTTTCTAAAATTCCTTTCTTAATTTTATATTCTGATTGAATAAATGAGTTGTTTTATTGAATGAACAGAATCTCACGAATATGAAATCGAACTGTTTCCTCCTTTTGTTCCGATGAAACAATATCACCAGAACATTACTAACTCTACTTATTCAATCTTTTCATTATTACTATGCCAGAAAAACTAAAACAAAAAAATCAAATGGATAAAAAATTACGTTATTCCAGTTTAAAATGAAAACTGGGAGGAACAATTTTCTAAAAATTGCAATGAACTTATTGAAATTTCGTGTTATCTAAAAAGGAAGTTTAGGTTAGAGCATAATTTCTTAGATGATGGCATAGGAAAGATGTCCATATTTGTTTAAAAATTGGAATCGTATTTTATCCATGAATATTAAAAACAATGGAAAAGGTATAAGACCGTATTTTTGTGAATATTGGTATAGTAAAAGAACCATTTTGGACTAAAAAATGGGACATGATAGTTCTCCATTTTATTTGTAATCGTGGTCTAATATAAAAGTCCATAAAATAAGCTCATGACTGTAATGAATAAAACGATATTGCTTAGAAAATAGGAAAAGGCAGGGCGTTTTGCGATTCCCTGCCTATATTACTACGTTAACTGGATACATTTATAGAGATAATCTAGATTTTGAGGATTTACGTGTTTAGCGTGAGTAAACTGTCGTTACTCAGCGCTAAACACGTAGGCTTGCAGCCCAAAAAGAAAGCTCTGCGTTTTCTTTTTTCCTCGCTGTCGGTTCTAGCGAACCGATGTTTTGCGAACCGCGCAAAACCTGCTAGCTAAAGCTCGCAAAAAAAATAAATTCTTTCTTCTCTGTATAATTTCTTGTAAAAATTGTATAAGAAAATAGCAATGAAACACTTATTTAATTCTAAAGCACCAAAAAGCAGCACCATATCGGTAGCTGCTATTTTTGTTATAAAATAAAAGAATACTATTTTAAGGTTCGGACGAGTGAATTGATAGCTTGAATAACCTCTTTTCGTTTACGTTTAGGTAAATCATTCAGTAAAAGAATTAAGTCTTCTATATCGCTATCTGGGGTGAATTCTATATCAAAAAATGTTGTAATATCTATTTCTAATGCTTCCATAACCTTTGACAAAGTTGAGAGTGTTATATTATTAGGCTTATTCTCCAGTTTGTAGATATAGTTATAGCCGAGGCCAGCCTTTTCTTCTAGCTCCATTTGTGTTATCCCTTTTTGGATTCGTAGTAGGCGTATTCGTTTTGAGATGTATTCTTGTAGTTTGTTATCCATGATTGTACCTCTAAAATATATCATACATATAATATTTGATAAAACAAACCACCATAAAAAACTGTTCTTTACCTAAACAGTTGTAAAAAACTGTTTTAAATGATAAAATAGCCTTAAAAAATAGTTTTTGGAACAAACGAGGTACAGAGATATGTCAACAAATACACACACAACTAACAAAAGCCATGGGTTTATCCGCAAACTGAAAGCCTACGGAGCAGTAGGGGTTCTTGCGATTGGAATGCTAACTACTGTCGCAACGGTAGAAGTGCATGCGGATGAAGCAGCAAACAATGCTGCGGTTGTTACTAATGCAACGACCGAAGTAACAGAAAACGATGTCAATCAAGCAAAAGATCAAGTAGCCACTGCTGAGTCTGCCCTCAACCAAGCACAAAGCAATCTTGCCACCGCAGAACAAACGCTTCCTGCCGCTGAAGCAAGCTATACCAGTGCCAGTCAAGCTCTTGAAGCAAAAGAGGCGGAAGTGACTACCGCAGAACATGAAGCGGCGGCAACACCTGTTCCTACAGCTGAGAAAGAAGTAGCAACGGCTACGCAAGCAGTTACGACAAAGCAAGACCAAGTTAAGAACAATCAAATGGCTGTTAGCACCCTTGAAAATGAAGTAGCAGGAAGCACAACAGCTGTTCAAAACGCAGAGAAGGCAGTAGCAAATGCTACCACTGCTAAAGCACAGGCAGAAAAGCAACTCGCTCAAGACCTCGCTGATGAAAAGACGGCTCAAGCTACTGCAACAACTGCTCAAAACCAAGTCAACACAGCTAAATCAACGGTAGCTGAGGCAGAAAAAAAAGTAGCCCAAGCTACTCAAGAGGTGACTGCTAAAGAAAATGAAGTGGCAACGGCTCAAGCAAAGGTAGCTGATGCCAAAGCAGCAGATGTCAAACGAGCAGCTGCCATCACCACTGCTCAAAATCAAGTAGCAACAAGCCAAGCCCAAGTCTCAACTGCTGAACATGAAAAAACTGCCGCAAGCAGCAATCTTACAGCAATCCAACATCACATCTCATCTGCTCAAGCAGAACTAGATAAGGCAAAACAAGCCCTTGGTTCTATCTTTACCATCAAACTGTCCGACACCTATAAAGAAAACTTGGTGAAATTCTACGAAGCCCGCTATGTGACCAAGGACACCACCGAGATGAACCGGATTTGGAAGGTGTTGGAAGCGGAGTCTCGTCGCTTAAACAAAGAGAGTATCGATGGGAAATATTTGCGAAAATTGCGCACATCTCTTGATGCTATTGAGTCTAATCAACGAGTCGTGATTTCTAAAAACGGGAATGGGTTAAATGACCTAACGGATGCCGATCGCTTAGAATTAGCTCAATTCGCTCAAACAATCATTAATGATTTGCGGGCACAAATGGGCATTGCTTCAAAAGCCCTCATTTCAACAGGGTCTATGAAGATTGCGGATATGATTGCCAAAGAATACTTGGCGGATGACTGGGATTCGGAAAAAGGACATGATATCCCAGCCATCATCCGAGTAAAAGATCGGACAGGACAAGCTTTAGACGAAGACTTGTCCCCCCAAACAGATATCTTTAATGACAATTATACGATGACAGAGTTAAAAGGTCAAGTAGCTTTGTTTATAAAACACATGGTGCTTGTTGATTATTTGCAATTCCAACATTTCGGTCATGCCATCTCCCTTACCAACCTAGATGCTAAGTTCCGGGAAGCCCGTAAAGGAGACCAGTACTTTGGTTTGTCTGGATATACCGGTTCAAAGAACTCAGGTTACCTGCTTGAATTTACAGATGGTCCAGCTAAACCAGAGTATGCCGGTACCCCAATTGCCAACCCCATTTCAAAAGAAGCCTTGGAAGCTAAAGTAGCGACAGCAGAAGGGAAATTAGCGACTGCTCACAGTCAACTAGCTCCTGCACAAGCTGCTTTGGAAAATGCAGAGTCTAAACTCCAAAGAGCACAAGCTAGTCTCCGGACAGCCCAAAGTGAACTAGCAAAAGCTGAGGCTACTCCTGTGCAAACACCAGCCGCTCAGCGAGCATTAGACACGGCAAAAGCGAACCTTGCAACAGCGCAAGGTGCTGTAGGGGCTGCTCAAGCTGAACTTGCGACCGCTAAGACAGACCTAGCCCAAAAAGAAGCAACTCTCACCGCTGCACAAAAAGCCCTCACTTTGGCACAGGCAGATGTCGCAACCAGTCAAGCGAGTGTAGCTTCTAAAGGTCAAGCTCTTACACAGGCACAAACTGTTCTTACAGATGCCAATCGCACCCTTGCGGATAAAGAAGCTGCGCTTCTTGAGAAGAAAGCGGCTCTTAAGACAGCTCAAACGGAACTCACACAGGCTGAGTCTGCCCTCAAGGCTGCTCAAACAACTCTTGCTACAGCAGAAGCCAACGCCCAAAAACTAGCTACTCTACAGGCAGAATTACAACCTCTTCAAAGAGAAGCAGAACAGGCAAAACAGGCACTTGACATAGCGAAAGCTCAAGTCGCAACCCTTACACAAGAAAAGAATGCAGCACAAGCTAACTATGACAAGGCAGTGAACAACTTGAAGGTGGTAGAAAGCCAGTATAAGGCTTATCAGGACTACCTAGCAGCTAAAGCCGAAGCGGACCGTTTAGAAAAAGAACGCCTTGAAGCAGAACGCAAGGC
Source organism: Streptococcus himalayensis (assembly GCF_001708305.1). Lineage (NCBI taxonomy): Bacteria > Bacillati > Bacillota > Bacilli > Lactobacillales > Streptococcaceae > Streptococcus > Streptococcus himalayensis. Next base: position 462,454 of record NZ_CP016953.1, on the reverse strand, counting down.
AGAAGAAGCTCGTCTCAAAGCAGAGCAAGATGCCAAAGCAAAGGCAGAGGCTGAAAAACTAGCAGCCGAAGCTAAAGCGAAAGCCGAAGCAGAACGCCTCGCAAAAGAGTTAGCAGAGAAGGCTCGCCTTGAAGCGGAAAAGAAAGCAAAGGAAGAAGCAGCTAGACTAGAAGCAGAACGCCTCGCTAAAGAAACAGCTGCAAAAGAAGCCAAAGCTAAAGCCGAGGCAGACCGCTTGGAAAAGGAACGCAAAGAAGCCGAGGCTAAAGCTGAGGCAGACCGCTTGGAAAAGGAACGCAAAGAAGCCGAAGCTAAAGCACAAGCAGAAAAAGACGCTGCCGAGAAAGCCCGCCTAGAAGCTGAAGCAAAAATCAAGGCGGAAGAAGAAGCAAAAGTTAAGGCTGAAGCAGCCCGCTTGGCTCGTGAGAAGGAAGCAGCAGAAAAACTAGCCAAAGAGCAAGCTGAAAAAGCACAGGCGGAAAAAGAGAAGAACGAACCTACCCAACCTGAGGTGAAACCTGACGACAAACCAAAAGAACCAACTGCTCCAGAAACTAAACCAGACTCTGAGATAGAGGTGGAAAAACCAGCTAAAAAACCAAACTTCAATCTTGGAGCACCTGCCTTCCGTGATGACCTTCCAACACTTGATTTATCTACCTTGGTGAAGGAAGAAGAGGAAGAAAACGCTGATAACAACGGTAAGGAAGTGCTCCCTCCAGTAGAAAATCCTAAGCCAGCTAAACCAGTGCCAGCTCCTGTAGAGCCTGGACGTGTAGAAGGAAGTGAAGTACAGACTCAATCTTACTCTCGTAAAGAAAGATATCAAAAATTGCCAGAAACAGGGGCAAAAGGAAATGTCGCTCTAATGGCTCTGGGAGCTGTTGCATCAAGTCTAGGACTGGTTACTATGAAGAGAAACAAAAATAAAAAAGTATATTAGCCAATGATTGATTTGATAAGCAGTAAAGCATCTTGGAAATAGTCATTTATAGATGATAGGTAGAAAAATAAGAGAAACTAAAAGCAAGAGCTAATTTTTAAGACTCTTGCTTTTAGATTTTTATGATAAGTTATACTTAATGAAAATCAAAGTTGGTGTTTTTGCGACTTTCTTAACTGAAAATTATGATTACAAAAATAATTTAAAATCAATGTTTCTGTAATTTATTGAATTGCAGTGAATCCCTACTTTAAAGTCAGTGAAAACGAAGTGTATTTTTGGTCAATAGTTGGTCAACCTTTCTATATTTAATGTAACTAAGATGATGACGAAGTCTTGGTTTATCAATAGTTTTGTTACTTGTTTTAACGTATTTAAACGTAAATCTCACTGTAGTGGGTAGATGTCAGCTAACACCTAGAGAGGACCAAATTGGTCTTCTCTTTTTTGATATTGATGGCAATCAAAATCCGCTTTTTGAAGTTTTCAAAGTTCCTGAAACCAAAGGCATTTCGTTTAATGACTTTGATAAGATTATTGGTAGCTTCCAATTTAGCGTTGGAATAAGGCAATTCCAAGGCGTTTAAAACCTTGTCCTTATCCTTTAGAAACGTCTTAAATACCGTCTGGAAAATAGGGTTAACAGTGGCTATTTCTTGTTCAATTAGGTCAAAGAAATGATCTGAGTTCTTCTCTTGGAAATGGAATAAAAGAAGTTGATAGAGTTCATAATGTTGTCGTAATTCATCTGAGTAGGATAGGAGCTTGTCTAAGATTTCCTTATTGGTCAAATGCATGCGAAATGTAGGGCGATAAAACCGCTTGTCACTGAGTTTACGACTATCCTGTTGTACCAGTTTCCAGTAGCGTTTGAGCGTCTTGTATTCATGCGATTTGCGGTCAAAAGCATTCATGATTTGTATGCGGACACGGTTCATAGCACGGCTGAGATATTGCACAATGTGGAAGCGATCAAGAACAATTTTAGCGTAAGGAAAAAGCTTCTTAGCGAGGGCATAATAGGGGCTAAACATGTCCATAGTGATGAATTTAACGCGGTTTCTGACCTGTCTAGGGTATCGTAGGAAGTGATTTCGGATGACCGCCTGCGTTCTTCCATCAAGGATAGCGATGATGTTATTTGTGTCAAAATCTTGAGCGATAAAGCTCATTTTCCCTTTCTTGAAGGCATACTCATCCCAGGACATGACTTCTGGAAGCTTAGCCCAATCCGTTTCAAACTTAAACTCATTGAGTTTTCGAATAACTGTAGATGTTGAAATGGAAAGTCTGTGTGCGATATGTGTCATTGCTTGCTTTTCGATGAGTAATTGTGCGATTTTCTGGTTGACAGCGACAGAGATTTGATGGTTCTTCTTAACAATAGGAGTTTCAGCGACCGCTATTTTCCCACATTCCTTGCACTTGAAACGACGCTTTCGAAGGCGGATAAGTAGCGGGTAGCCAGCAGTTTCTAAGTAGGGGATTTTAGAGGCTTTCTGGAAGTCATACTTAGCCATTTGTCCCTTGCAGGAAGGGCATTTAGGGGCTGTGTAATCCAAGTGACCGTGGAGTTCTAAGTGTGTTCCCATGTCGCATTCATTAGTGATCGTGATATTTTTGTCTTTCATTTTGAGAAAATTTGTGATAAGATTTAGTTGTTCCATATGAGTCTTTCTAAATGATGGTTTTGTCGCTTTTCATTATAGGTCATATGGGACTTTTTTTCTACACTGAAAAAGGCTCCATAATTTCCACAGTGGATTTACCCACTACAGATATTATAGAGCCCTTTTTTGATGTTGATGGCAATCAAAATCCGCTTTTTGAAGTTTTCATCTTCCGAAATCCAAAGGCATTACGCTTAATGACTTTGATAAGATTATTGGTAGCTTCCAATTTAGCGTTGGAATAAGGCAATTCCAAAGCGTTTAAAACCTTGTCCTTATCCTTTAGAAACGTCTTAAATACCGTCTGGAAAATAGGGTTAACAGTGGCTATTTCTTGTTCAATTAGGTCAAAGAAATGATCTGAGTTTTTCTCTTGGAAATGGAATAAAAGAAGTTGATAGAGTTCATAATGGTGTCGTAACTCATCTGAGTAGGATAGGAGCTTGTCTAAGATTTCCTTATTGGTCAAATGCATGCGAAATGTAGGGCGGTAAAACCGCTTGTCACTGAGTTTACGGCTATCCTATTGTATCGTAACTGCCCCATAACGAGGTATATTGAAAAAGTTCCAAAGTCTTGATTGACTCTGGAACTTTTTCTATTTGCAGTTGTTCTGAAATGGTCTTCATAACCAAGAGATTATCATTGTTGTGATCAATCTCATAGACGATAATCGAGCCATCATAGAGGTTCTTGATTGCACTCAAATAAGCCTTGGCGCCGAGACCGTATTGTAAGTAGGTGACATCTGTGCACCATTTCTGATTCGGCGCTGTCGCAGTAAAATCCCGATTGAGAAGATTCTCAGCGTAAAATCGATTACCAGCTTTCGTGCAAGCATGCCTTACACGACGAATAACTTGGATGCCAAGAATACCCATCAGCCGACGAATCCGTTTCTTATTGTAGTTGGTGGCTAATCGACGGTTAATGAATGTTGTCATGCGACGGTAACCTAGGATGCCCTTGTGCTGTTTATGGAGTTCCTGAATCTTCTTCATCAATTTCTTGTTTTCTTTCTCAGAGGTTGTTTCATCATGATTGAGCCACTTATAGTAGCCTGAACGTGAGACCTTCAGAATCTGGCATAAGATAGAGATAAGACTATCTGGGTGTTCATTATGATAATCCTTAATAACTTGGAACTTCTCTAGGTGCTTTCCCGCTCTTAGCGACGGTTTCGCCGTTTTATTTCCTCCAACTTTTTTAGCAGACCCACCTCCATTTCTAAATAACGATTCCGTTCTTCCAGTTGTTTGATTTTGAGTTGAAGTTCTTCCGTCTCAGTGAGATTTGGCTTGCTTTCTAGTCCTTTTCCTCTACGATCTACCAGCCCTTGAGCTCCCTCATTCTCAAACTTACGTCCCCATGAATAAACTTGTTGGTAGGAGACACCAAACTTATCAATGGCAGCTGGATAGTTTTTCTCGTGAGCGATGGTGTAGTTGACAATCTCAAGTCGTTCTTCAAAGGTGGTCTTGCGTCCTTGCTTCATATGGCTTTGTCCTTTACCTGTGGATGTTAATTCTTTCCCACTAGTATACCGTTTTATCCAACTTCTGAGAACATAAGCGTCAGAGATATGATAGTTTGAACAGATCGTTCTTAAGGAACCTTTACCAGCTAGATAGTCTTGAACAGCTTGTTCTTTTAACTCAGACGGGTAGTGTTTCCGAGTTCGACTTTCCTTAAGACCGTCGATACCGGACTTCTCATATTTCATTTTCCAAGACTGGATTGTTTGATTATCGACCTGATATTGTTTACTGAGTTGGGTAAGCGACTGTTTTTGGTTAAGTAATAAGCAAACAATTTCTAACTTTTCTTCTATTGATTTTGGACTTCTTTTGGACATAGGAAAACTCCCCTTATAGTATTTAGTGAATGTTTGTTTTTTCACTGTCTACTATATGGGGAGTATATCAATATATAAGGCGGGTGTTTTGGTAGGATTTTCTATTGATAAAGTGCTCACTTGCTCTCTACTTGAAATAAGATCTTATTTTTAGGTGCTAAATAGGCCTGAAAGAGAGAATGAATCATTACAAATTCACCATTTAAAGCAGGAGAAAGTTGCTCGTTAGTTTTTGATTAAACTGAGTTCACACATGAAGATAGTTTTACAATATCAAATATTTATAAATGTATACTATAATGTTATTCAGTAGTCACTAACGAGTTTAAACACTTTATCTTTATATCCATTTAAATAGTTAACGATATTTTCTGTAGAGATTCTTTGCAGATCTTTCAATGAAGAAGTCGAATAAAATGCTGCATGTGGACTAATATGAACATTTTCTCGTCCAATCAATGGATGGGATTTTAAAGTTGGTGTTTCATCTTTTAAGACATCTAAAGCTGCTCCTTTTAAAAGTCCTAAATCTAAGGCTGTTACTAATTCATGTTCAACTACACAAGCACCACGTCCCATATTAATAAAATAGGGCTGCTTTTTCATTTGTTTGAAAGCTGTTAAGTCAAAATAATTATAGTTAGTTTCATTTAAATTCATATTGTTGGTGATGATATCTGCCTGTTCAAACAGTTCTTCTTTGGAAACAAGTTTCACATTTAAATCTGAAGGTGGTTCTATAAATGGATCACAAGCAATGACTTTCATATCAAGTCCTAAAGCTTTTTTAGCAACCATTTTTCCTATTTTTCCTAAACCACAGATTCCAAGAGTCATATCAGAAAGTCGCTGATTAGGTTCTGTACAATTATATCTCCATTGATAGTGTTTTTCGATATCGTATTGATAGTATTTTATATTTTTAACGAGAATCATCATCATGCTAATTGTGAATTCTGCCACATCTTTAGTACAATATTCTCCTACTGGACAGACACCAATTTTTCGTTGATTTGCGGCTTGTAAATCAACATTATCATAGCCAGTAGCGTTGATAGAAATGACTTTTAATTTTTCAGCATGGCGAATAGCTTGTGCATCTATCGGTGTAAAAGCCGTTAAAATAGCATCTGCGTCTTTAATGACTTGATAAAATTCTTCACGATTATCTTTATATTCATAAATAACAATATTTGTATTCTCTCCTAGACCTTGCTTAAGCATTTGTATTTCGTAATCATGATTTGGCATCATGGAGTCCGGATAATCAGTAATGACAATTTTCATCCGTATCTCCTTTTCTAATAACTACGTTCTACTGGATAAGTCATGCAGTGAGGACCTCCTCCAGCTTTTAAAATTTGTTGTAATGGTAATTTAATGACCGTTACACCAGCATTTTCTAATGCTTCATTGACCGTTACATTATTGGCTATTCCTAATACTGTATTGTTACCCAAAGCTTGTACATTGCATCCGTGTTTTTCAATGAGTTCTTCCGGAACATCAATAATAGTGAAGTGACGTCTTTCTAACATTTTGATAAACCAGAATGGCAACACACTTTTAGCTGCTAGACATATATTTGGAGCAACAATATTAAAACACATATCTAAGTGTAAGTGTTCAGGTGCAACAGGAACCCCTACAACTGTATAACCGAATTTTTGCAATTGTTCTCGTAAATTGTCAACTCCAGCTTGATCAGTACGATCTACTAATCCAAGGGCAATAGTATGTTCATCAATCATCCAGAAATCGCCTCCTTCAAAACAGCCAGCATTGCAGCGAGCAACAATCGGAATACCTAGTTCTTTTAGTTTTTGTTCGTACACTTGTGTTTCATTTTGGCGTGCAGGATGTCGAAATTTACCGATGATTGCTCCTTCTTTAATCATGGCACCAAAATCTCGAGCAAAAGTCTGTACTTCCAATTCGGATTGAGGTTCCATTTCGATGACTTCAACACCATTAGCTTTATAGGCATTGATTAGAGTTTCCCATTCTTGAACCATTAGGTCATTCTGTTCTGTTTCTCCTTTCTCCATCCATGATTTTGTAATTTCGTTGATACCGTTAAACTTATAATATTTTGGGGAGCAAACAATTACTTTTTTTAATTGGTTAGTAGCATTGCTGACATAGATACGATTAGTCATATTTTTCTCCTTTATTAGATAATGGCTAGTGATAACATAAGTAATAGGATTAATATAGAAAAGTATAGAGCAGCATATTTCCATGTTGCTTTTATCCAAGCTCCGTAACTGACATGTACAGCTTGCGTACAGGTCATAACGATAATTGAGGTTGGTGCTAGTAATTTTACAAATCCTAGAGCAAAGTTATAGATGACGACCATATTGGCTTCGGATATACCAGCAAAAATACCTAATGGAGCCATTATGGATATGGTAGCTGCAGCTAGTCCAGTTGAACTAGGAATAAAAGTTGCTAAAATAATGTAGACTAAGAAGCATACGAATATAAACATAGCGGGAGGTAATGAACCTAAGGTTTTTTCGGTTGCGTTTAGAACAGTCGCTGTAATACTACCATTAGTCATCAGTACTTGAATCCCTCTTGCAAGCGGTACAATAAATGCTGTGGATACAAGTGCAGCAGCTCCTCTGATTAAAATTTGTATCGTCTTATCGATATCGTAACCCATGATGTAACCGGATAAGATAGTCATAACGAGTAATAGACCATTGATTTCGTTAAAGTACCAATCCCCTAAAGGAACAAGACTACTACCTAATATAGTACTTACAACAGTATTTTGATTAGCCCACTCAGTTATATCTGTAAAAAATGTCCATTCTTTATTGAGAGATGTCCAAGGGATCAAAGAAAGAATCATAATTGTGAAAGTAAGTATAAAGATGACAAATACTTTCTTTTGGTTTTGGTCTAGAGTTTGTTCCTCTCCTTGATCATGAGCAAATTCTTGAATATCTTTTTCTTTTCTAAAATATTGAACGGAAATTTCAGGATGTGCTTTGACCTTTTTTGCATATAGACAGATAATTGCAGAACAGAAAGACAGGAGTACAAAAAATGCTAAGGTACGAAATATGATTCCCTCTCCAGGACTAATTCCAGCAATTCCTGAAGCAATACCAGTTGAAAATGGATTTACGATAGATGCAGCACAACCAGCTTGTGTTCCAAATATAACAATCATGAGTGCTACAATCGTATCCAATCCAAGAGAGAGAATGATGGGAAGAAACATGAGTAAATAGACAAATCCTTCTTCATATGCCCCTTGGACAGTTCCAAAAATTCCCATGAGGAAAGTGAGTACAGTAATGAGAACATAGTAATTCTTTTGGCATTTTTTAGCAACGTTTTTTAGAGCAATATTAATTGCGCCAGTTGCGTCCATCATTTCTAAGAAACTACCGAATAGCATAACATTTAAGGATATTGTAATAGCTCCAGAAACTTTATCGTTTCCCACCATTCCGATAATAGGAGCCATGATAACATCCCATAATCCTTGACGATTTGCATTGATTTGTCTATATGAATTGGCAATAGCTCTTCCTGATTTATCATAAGAGTATTCACCTCCAGGTATAAACCAAGTTAAAAAAGCAACAAATAATAATACAAAGAAAATAATTACATATGTGTTTGGAGATTTAAATTTTTTCTTTTCTTGGACATCCATCATGACCTCCTCTAGGTTTACCAGATAGAATTTCTTTTACTTAAATAGTTTTATTAATTGGCTACAGCTGCTAAAATAGCTTTTATCGAATGCATTCGATTTTCACCTTCATCAAAGATGACAGACTGAGCGCATTCCATCACTTCATCGGTAACTTCTTCTCCCCTATGCGCAGGAAGACAGTGCATGAATATGGCATCTGGTTTTGCTTTTTTCATTGCTTCCATAGTGATTTGATAAGGTTTGAATGCTTCCTTTAAAAAAGCAATCTCTTCATCACTCTGTCCCATACTATACTGTGACATGCCGTAAACAATATCAGCATCCTTTAAAGCTGCATCAAAATCTTGTGTAAATTCAATGATTGCTCCACTTTGTTTTGCACGTCGTAAAGTTTCTTCTAGTATTTCATGATTTGGTTCAATACCTTCAGGACAGGCGATTGATAAGTGAATTCCGAGAGTAGCACAGAAAATCATAGTTGTATAAGCAACGTTATAAAGATTTCCTGAGTAGCACATCTTAAGTCCTCTATAGTCTCCTTTTTTCTCTTTGATAGTCATCAAATCAGCAATTCCTTGAGTAGGGTGTTCTAGTGCAGTCAAGCCATTTATGACAGGATTTTGCATCCATTTGGAGCACTCTTCGACAATTTCATGTCCAAAGGTTCGAATGAATAATCCATCGAAATAGCGATCTAGAATTCGAGCAGTATCTTTGAGAGGTTCTCCACGTGTCATTTGCATTTCATCCGGTCTTAAATAGACAACTTTTACACCTAAGTCTGCTGCAGCTCGCTCAAAGGCATTTCGTGTTCGCGTACTATTTTTTTCAAATAGAGCAGCCCACACCTGACCTTTTAGATATTCGTGAGGCTCTTTAGCTGTCCATTTTTTCTTGAATTCTAGACTTAAATCTGTAATGAACTCAATTTCTTCCTTAGTCATATCTTTGAAAGCAAGATAATCTTTTCCTTTAAAGCGATTTCTCATGGCTTTACTCCTTTTTATTTGATAATGTTATTATAAAAGATAGGATTAAAAAAATATATTGTGGTATCATATAAAAAGAAAGGGTTTACATTGTATCTTTAAACAAAGGAGAAAATACTATGTTATCAAATTTAACGGTAAAATCTTTAGAGTCTTCAGATATCATGATATCTGCTGATATTTTTTCTACCAAACTAGGTATGGAGAAACAATTAAAATCAGTCAATATTATGGATGTTTCAACAATTGCTGACTGGTTAAATGGAGGTGAGTTACTGATTATAGGAAAATTTATGACGAGTCATTTCACTAAAAATTTTATTGAGATATTGAAAAATAAAAATGTTAGCGCGATTTTATCAAAAAAGAAGTATCATAAGTATATTTCAGAGGATATTATTGATTTATTAAGATACTATGATATTCCATTGATTTTAATTGACAATGATTTTTCGTGGAGCGATGTCATTATTGCTTTTCAGAAAGCAGAGCTGGTACAAAATTCAAAGGCTCTTATTGAATCAGAAAAATTTATTAAGCAAATTATCCGCTATTTTTCACGTAATCATAGTCTGAATAATCTTTGTCAGATTGTCCATGAGACAACAGGTCTATCTTTAGCTATTGTTGGAAAAACATTGGAAGTAATTGATTCTAGTAATGATTGGTCTTGGAAAGAATATTTTGAAAAGTTTAGTACTAATAATATTGGACGTTTTCATGCTGTAGGTGTTGATTTGAATCATACTACTGTCTATGGTTATTGCTATAGAAGTTTATTTTTAAACAAATTGGGTTATCATCTTTTCTTTTTTCCTGTATATGAACATCAAAGATTAGCTTATTATATTGTCTTGAAAACTGACAATAAGACCGATGTGTTGGATTCCACTATTTTAGCTAAATTAGAAAATATCCAATCGATTTTTGAATTAAAGCAAGTTCTCGAAATAGAGTTTCAGAAAAATAATGTCTATTTAAAATCAGTCATATTGGATGAGTTATTAAAAATGACAGGTCCAGATGAGACGTTATTAGAACGATATAGTTTAGGTCTGGGAAAACATCTTGATAGTAATTTGCAAATTATTGTGGTTTCAGATTTGATTCCCGATTCAAATCCATTGGTTTTTGAACAAGTTTGTATGGATTTGATAACTGCTATAAAGAATTCTGATTTACAGTTGAACGATCTTCACTTCTTTTCTCGGGAACAACAACTCGTCATAGTGGGAGGAACTTATTCGAGAGCGTTTCATCAGTTGGATGTATTGCAAAAAATTGTTCAACAATCACTTAAACACAATAACTGTTATATTGGGATTAGCACAAGTAAACCTTATTGGAAATTAAAAATGAGTTTGGATGAAGCGAGACAAGCTATTCGTTTTGCAAAGTCAAATCAGTGTTCCAGTCATCTTCAGCGGTATCAAGATATTGGCGTTTTAAAATTAGTAACAAATGATATGGGAGCCATCAATCACTTGTTCATTGAAGAATTATTTGAACAATTTTTGCAACCTTTAATCACATACGATAGACAGATGAAGACCGAGTTATATGAGACGGTATCTACTTTTTTCGACAATCATTTTTCTTATACAATTACGAGTCAGAGACTATTTATTCATGTGAATACATTGCGGGCACGTTTGGGGAAAGTTGAACAGTTGTTACAAATTAGTTTGAAAAATACCGATCATTTAATGAATCTTCATTTGGCTCTACGTTTGTATCAAAATAATTTTTAAATAAAACCCCCAGCTAGAAATAAATTTCCAGCTGGGGTTATTTTTAATCTTCTGTTTTTAGGGTCTCTCCGAGAGAAATGAGATAGTTTTTTAAATCTTCTCTTACTTGTGGGTGCTTGAGAGCATAGTCAATAGAGGTTTTCATGAAGCCGAACTTGTCTCCGACATCATAGCGGTTGCCTTTAAATTCACGGGCAAATACGCGTTGAGTTTTGTTTAGGGTATCAATGGCATCTGTGAGCTGGACTTCGTTTCCTGCTCCGGGGGCTTGATTTTCTAAAATTGCAAAAATCTCTGGTGTGAGGAGATAGCGGCCGATGATGGCAAGGTCGCTCGGAGCATCTTCGGGAGCTGGTTTTTCAACGAAGGTATTGACACTGTATAGACCGTTAATCCCTTCTCCTTGAGGAGCGATAACACCATAGCTTGAAACATCTTCGTGAGGTACTTTCATGACGGCAATGGTAGAAGCATGGGTTTCTTCGTAGTCATTCATGAGCTGTTTGGTGAGGGGGATAGCCGTCTCATCAGTAATGTCCATAAGGTCATCTCCAAGCATTACCACGAAGGGTTCATTTCCAACAAAGGCTTTGGCTTGTAAGACAGCGTCTCCTAGACCGCGTGGATGACTTTGGCGGATGAAATGTAGACGAATGCCAGTTGTTTCATCCACTAAACGAAGAAGGTCGTGCTTTCCTTTTTCTTTCAAGTTGTACTCCAATTCGAAATTGGAATCGAAATGATCTTCGATGGAACGTTTGGATTTCCCCGTAACGACAAGGATATCCTCAATGCCGGATTTGAGGGCTTCTTCAACGATAAATTGAATGGTTGGTTTATCAACGATTGGAAGCATTTCTTTGGCGAGTGCTTTGGTTGCTGGAAGGAAACGTGTTCCAAGACCAGCTGCTGGAATGACAGCTTTTCTTACTTTTGTCATGTGTTTTCTCCTTTTTGTCTCCGTAGTCTAGGACCATTCATTTTCAGCTTTGAATTCATTGTTCATCATGTCACGGATAGCTTCTTTGATGGCTTGATTTTCATAAATGACCTGATAGATGGCTTGGGTGATGGGCATATAAACGTCTAATTCCTTAGCGAGCTCGTAGGCTGCTTTTGTGGTGGAAATTCCTTCGATGACCATTCCCATGTTGGCTTCGATATCTGATAATTTTTCCCCACGTCCAAGAGCATCCCCTGCCCGCCAGTTGCGGGAATGAACAGAGGTTCCCGTAACGATTAAGTCTCCTACACCGGATAAGCCGCTATAGGTCAGAGGATTGGCACCAAGTTTTACGCCTAAGCGAGTAATCTCGGCCAAGCCTCGCGTAATAATTGCGGCTTTGGCATTGTCTCCATAACCAAGGCCGTGTAAGACACCGGTTCCTACGGCGATGATATTTTTCAGAGCTCCGGCAGTCTCTACACCGATGATATCTGTATTGGTATAGAGGCGGAAGTAATGATTACTAAAGATTTCCTGAGCATATTTGGCGGAATGCAGGTCTTTTGAAGCTGCGGTAATTAGGGTGATATCACGGACAATGGCCTCTTCTGCATGACTGGGTCCAGATACGACAACAATTTCACTTCGAAGTTTTTCAGGGATTTCTTCTTCTAGGATTTCTGAAATTCGCTTATGCGTATCAGGTTCGAGCCCTTTAGAGGCATGCATGAGTGTTACTTTGTGATCAAGGACCTGTGCTACTTGTTTTGCGACAAGTCGTGTGACCTTGGTTGGGACAACAAAAAGAACAGCATCTACTTGATCCAAGGCTTCTTTTAAATCAAGGTAGGCCGTAATCTTTTCATCGAGAATAAGGTCCTTGAAATAGTGTTGATTGGTGTGATGTTGATTGATTTCCTGGATTTGCTCGGGGAGATTTCCCCAAATGCGAACCTCGTGGCCATTATCATTTAAAACTTGAGCCAGGGCGGTTCCCCAGGAACCTGGTCCAAGAATGGCAATTTTTTGTGTGTGCATGATTCTCTCCTTTTAGAGTTCTCCTTTCTATTTTACCATAAAAAGGAAAATTTGCATACGCTCTCACGATGAGACAAGTCAGATACAAGAAAGATTTTGGAGTGAAAATAAAACTTTCTACATTTCAAAGTTCAGGCATTTCAAAAAAGTTATGAAATAGTTTAAAAAAATTGCACTGTTCAAACATTAGGATAGGTGCAATTTTTCATGCGTTTGTTTTGAAAATGAGATAGTCCAAGTGCTCCTTTGTCTAGAATTGTGGTATAATAAAAGAATTATGCTTGGAAAATCCAATTCATAGTCTATAAAAATCACAGTCTGACGTCCTTAACTCATCCTACTGAACTTTAGTTTTACCTGAGGTTTTTAGGATACAAACTATGCTAGTTTTTCTATAGCGAGGCTGGGACAAAAGTCCCTACTCTCATTATTTTTGTAGATTTAACAGTTTAGCCCGAACAGAGAAATAAAGAAGTGAGGCAAATCGATTTCTTCGAAATCACTATTGAGTCTCACTCCCCTAGTCAGAGTTTGATTTTTACAGAGTATCAGATATTGCGATGGATAGCAGATAAACTCTTTGAAGGTTAAACATGAAGAGTAAGAATTTTAGAGGAGGAATTATGTATTTTAAAACCTTATGGCGTTATAAATGGTTTGTTTGTGCGTCTGTTTTGATGACTTCGGTGATGATTGCTAGTAGCTTGTTGCAACCCTTGTTTTTGCAAGATGTCCTGACAGCCTTGTTGGGCAACCAGCGTGATGAAATTGTACGCATTGGGAAATGGCTACTAGGGATAGCGGTTCTTGGTTTGGTTGCTGGGGGGATCAATGTCACTCTAGCTGCTTATATCGCGCAAGCGGTGTCGTCTGATTTACGAGAGCAAACATTTCGGAAAATCCAGACGTTTTCCTACGCCAATGTGGAACAATTCAATGCAGGAAATTTAGTCGTTCGAATGACCAATGATGTCAACCAAGTGCAAAATATGACCATGGTGCTCTTCCAAGTCCTGCTTCGGATGCCGATTTTGTTTATCGGTTCCTTTATTATGGCTGTGACTACTCTCCCGGCACTTTGGTGGGTGATTGTGGTCATGGTTGTCTTGATTTTTGGAGCAACAGGTGTCATGATGGGAATGATGGGACCGCGGTTCCGCATTTTCCAGACTTTATTGGAGAAAATGAACAGCATTGCCAAGGAGAATCTCCGTGGTGTACGCGTGGTTAAATCTTTTGTGCAGGAAAAAAGTCAGTTTGAAAAATTTAAGGCTGTCTCCGATGATTTGCTCGGCCAAAATCTGTTTGTCGGCTATGCTTTTTCAGTCGTGCAACCCTTGGTTATGATGATTGGGTATGCTACTATTTATCTGACCATCTGGCTAGTAGCTGGGATGGTCGAGATGGATCCAGGCGTGACGGGAGCGATTGCCTCTTTTATTACCTATCTTAATCAAATCATTTTTACCATTATCATGATTGGCTTTATGGCAAACGGAGTGACACGAGCCATGGTGTCCATGAAGCGGTTGAATGAGGTCTTGGATACGGAGCCGGCTATGACTTTTAAGGATATAGCCGATGAGGAGCTGGAGGGTACGATTGAGTTTGACCATGTTAGCTTCACTTATCCAAATGATGAAGAACCGATGCTAAAGGACATTAGTTTTTCTGTTGAGGCTGGGCAAATGGTAGGCGTAGTCGGTGCTACGGGTGCTGGAAAATCAACACTGGCTCAGCTGATTCCTCGCTTATTTGACCCGCAAGAAGGACAGATTCGAATTGGGGGCAAGGCCTTGCCAGAGCTAAGCGAGGGAACCTTGCGGAACACGATTTCCATCGTTCTTCAAAAAGCGATTTTATTCAGCGGAACGATTGCGGACAATTTGCGTCAAGGAAAGGCGACTGCTAGTCTTTCTGAATTAGAACGGGCGGCAAGGATTGCCCAAGCGAGTGAATTTATCAATCGCATGGATGACCGCTATGACAGCTCAGTCGAAGAGCGAGGAAATAATTTCTCAGGTGGTCAAAAGCAACGGATGTCGATTGCACGTGGTGTCGTTAGCAATCCGAAAATCTTGATTTTGGATGATAGTACCTCAGCTTTGGATGCCAAGTCAGAGAAATTAGTCCAAGAAGCCTTGAACAAAGACTTAAAAGGAACGACCACCATTATCATTGCCCAGAAAATAAGCTCTGTGGTCCATGCAGATAAAATCTTGGTGCTAGACCAAGGTCGCCTGATTGGAGAAGGCACGCATAAAGACTTGGTGGCTACGAATGCCGTTTATCGTGAAATCTATGAAACGCAAAAAGGAAAGGAGGAGTAAGATGAAAACAGCACGCTTTTTTTGGACCTATTTCAAGGCTTATAAAGGCTCCTTTGTGATGGTTCTTGCCTTGATTATCGTTGCAACTGCCTTGCAGGCTATTTTCCCTATTTATCTGGGAGAGGCTGTGACGGACTTGGTGCAGCTGGGAGTTGCCTACCAACAAGGGGCAGACACTAGTAGTCTTTGGACGACTTTTTCATCTGGCATGAGTAATCTTGCCCTGGTCTTTCTTTGCATTTCTATTTCGAGTTTGATTTACATGCTATTGATGAACCGTGTGATTTCCTACTCGACCAATGAGATGCGTAAAGACCTGTTTGGAAAGCTCGAGCGTTTGACGGTATCTTTCTTTGACCGCCATCAGGATGGAGACATTTTGTCGCGTTTTACCAGTGACTTGGATAATATCATGCAGGCCTTTAACGAGAGCTTGATTCAGGTAATGAGCAATATCGCTCTTTATATTGGGCTCTTAATCGTCATGTTTGCCCATCATGCGACCTTGGCCTTGGTGACTGTTGCTAGTACGCCAGTAGCCATGATGCTCTTGGTGTTGAT
This sequence comes from Streptococcus himalayensis, assembly GCF_001708305.1. Classification (NCBI taxonomy): domain Bacteria; kingdom Bacillati; phylum Bacillota; class Bacilli; order Lactobacillales; family Streptococcaceae; genus Streptococcus; species Streptococcus himalayensis. The sequence continues at coordinate 446,689 of NZ_CP016953.1, read as the reverse complement.
TTTGAAAATGGCTCGGAAATATACCAACATTCAGCAGGCTGAGGTTGGGAAACTCAATGCTTTTATGGATGAGAGCATCTCTGGGCAAAAGGCAGTCATTGTGCAAGGTTTGCAAGAGGAGATGATTGCAGGCTTCATGGCACAAAATGAAAAGGTGAAACGGGCGACCTTTAAGGGGCGGATTTTCTCAGGTATTCTCTTTCCGATTATGAATGGGATGAGTTTGCTTAATACTGCTATTGTTATTTTCGCAGGCTCTGCGATTTTATTGCAGGATACGAGCACTTCCATTCCAGTAGCCATGGGCTTGATTGTGACCTTTGTGCAATATTCGCAGCAATATTACCAGCCTATCATGCAGGTATCTGCCAACTGGGGGAGCTTGCAATTAGCCTTTACAGGTGCGGACCGGATTCAAGAAATGTTTGAAGCAGAAGAAGAAATTCGCCCGCAAGAGGCACCTGTCTTTACTCAATTACGTGAGGGAGTAGAGATTGAGCATGTCGATTTTGCTTATACGGCTGGCAAGCCTATCTTGAGGGATGTGAGAATTTCAGCTCCGAAAGGTCAGATGGTGGCGGTCGTGGGGCCGACAGGCTCTGGGAAGACAACGATTATGAATCTGATTAACCGTTTCTACGATGTGAACAAGGGAAGCATTCGTTTTGATGGTCGAGATATTCGTGAATATGATTTGGATAGCTTGCGGAGCCGTGTGGGGATTGTCTTGCAAGATTCGGTTTTATTTCACGGGACGATTCGTGAAAATATCTGTTTTGGTCTGCCGACTGCTAGCCAAGAGATGGTCGAAGCTGCAGCGCGTGCAACCCATATCCATGACTTCATCATGAGCTTGCCAGAAGGCTATGAGACCATAGTCGATGATGAACAAAATAGCTTCTCAACTGGGCAAAAACAGCTGTTATCCATTGCACGGACGCTCTTGACAGACCCGCAAGTCCTGATTTTAGACGAGGCAACGTCCAATGTCGATACTGTGACAGAAAGCAAGATTCAGCAAGCAATGGAGGCGGTGGTCGCTGGTCGCACCAGCTTTGTAATTGCCCATCGTTTGAAAACCATTCTCAATGCCGACCAGATTATTGTCTTAAAAGATGGTCAGGTCATTGAGCGAGGCAACCACCATGAACTTCTTGCCCAAAATGGATTTTATGCGGAATTGTACCATAACCAATTTGTTTTTGAATAAAGAAAAAATGAGGCTGAGGCAAAAGTATCCAGCCTCATTTCTTTATAGATTTAACAGTTTGACGCAGTAGTTGTCGAATTTGTAAAACGTTGATCAATCAACATTCTACAACCCCGACAACCTTGCAGGGGTAGGAGTAAGCCACTCTTTTAAACTATTTTTTTCAAAAATAACACAGAAAACAAAGAGACAAACCAGTCACTCGACTAGTTTGTCTTCGGTCTGAACGAATTCAGAAATAAAGAAGTGAGGTAAATCGATTTCTTCGAAATACCGATTGAGTCTCACTCCCATTTTAGCATCTCAAGGATTAAAGGGAATTCCTGTTTGATTGAGTTTGACAGTCGTTTGGAAGAAATCCTCCCGCAAGGGAATCAGCCGTCCTCCAATGCCCAACTCTTCCAAGTGATTCAAGACGCTCATCACTTTTTGAGCAATTTCTAAGCCCTGTGGGTCATTTTGTCTTAAGAAATTATGACTTCGAAGGATAAATAAATCAAGATTGAGCCACATGTTCACGCCTGTTCGAGGGACGGTTTCAAAGAGTTCCAAGCATTGTTGAATCAAGTCTTCGGCCTCTTGGTAGTAAGCTTGTTGGGAATAGTAGGTCACGGTTTCTTTTAACACCGATAGGCAGGATTCGCCCAACTGATGGTGATTGATATGGGGATTGGTCTTGAGTAATTTTAGAATTTCTCGAACCTTGAAGGAAATAAACTCGTAGGAAAAATAAGGCAATAGTTGGGCATAGACATTGACTTCGATATTGCCCCACAATTCGATATCGGTCAGTCGTTGCTTGATGTACTCTACTTCTTGCCAATCTTTCGGAGTGAGAAAAGAGTTGCCAGTGCGGTTGGCTAAGCCGAGCTTGGTAACGACACGATGGCTCACGACGTAGTAGTCAGAGATAGGCTCTCCATCCTCTTCAAGCGGGCGATTGATGACCTCGATAGCTTTGGTGTATTGCCGTTTGGCGACAAGGTCATAGATTTCAGCCTGCCGTCTGCTGAGTGCATCGGAATTAAACTGTAAGCTGGTCACGAGGTAGGTACTCCAATCAATCCCGATATTTTGAAGCAGGTGTTCAAAATGTTCGAGACTGACCATCGATTTTCCTTTTTCAAAGCGGCCTAAATGTTGAGGGGATATGGTCTCTCCAGCCGCTTCTTTGAGAGAGAATCCCCTCGCTTCTCTGAGGTATCTAAAGGTTTGTCCATATTTTTCAGATAGGGCCATCAGCTGTCTCCTAAATGTTCGTTTTTTACTAGTATAGCATATTTCTAAAAGGAATGAAATAGATGAACATAAATGTTCAAATCCACCTGAAATTTTAGAGGGGGGCACGATGTTGAACATTTATATCCAATTTTTTCCTTTGCAAGTAAATGTGGTGTATAATAAAGAAAACAATAAAGGAGTTCTATCATGAAAGTAAAAACGACCTACGCTTTGCGTAAAACAAAAGTAGTCTTTGGTTCCGTTGCGATTGCAACGCTTGCCATGCTTGCCCTCGGTGGTCCAATCGCTCACGCCGAAGGTGAGGGAGGAGCAACACCAGCGACAGAAATAGTGAACCCACGTAAGGACATACCGGCAACTGCTACCCCTTTTGCTAATGGAAGTTATATCCGTATTGGGCTTCAGAGTGACTATTTGAAAAATCAGGGTGTCGAGTTTGCTGTAACATTTTACACTGATAAAGGAACTATTTGGGATACAGGTTTCCAATACTTCACTAACAGTGCCCCTCATAAGGATTTTTGGATTGACAAATTCCCTGATGGAACTTATAAATATGAAGGGCGATATACATCATTAGATAAGACTGAGTACTTTGCTACAACAACCTTCACTGTAAAAAATGGGAAAGTAGTTAATCAAACTCAACCAACAGAAACGTCAACCCCAACAACAGAAACCAAACCAACAGAAGCGCCAACCCCAACAACAGAAACCAAACCAACAGAAACGCCAACTACAACAACGGAAACCAAACCAACAGAAACACCAACCACAACAACGGAAACCAAACCAACAGAAACACCAACCACAACAACAGAAACAAAACCGTCAGAAACGTCATCCACAACAACTGATACAACACTATCAGAAACGTTACTATCCTCTTCATTAGATAATGCTTCGGATAAAGAGGATAAAGCAGAAAATGACGTCCTAGTTCAGCTTCTTGGAGGAGACATTTCCAAGATTGTTGGTACATGGAAAAATAGCCAAGGTCATACGATTACGATTGACAAACAGGGCAATGTAGTGGAAAGCCATGGTGGAACAACGATGATTGAAGGTCCAAGAGCCTATAAAGACAAATTGCCAGGTGTCTACTTCAATTTGAAAACTCCAAATAAGATAGGAGCTGGCGTTCTTGTATTTGCCCCAGCGAATGTTGCCTATAAAAATGGTTTGGGAGCAGACCCTTCAATTCAAACGAAAGAACGTTTGGTGCGAGGAGGAGATGGTCCGGCTAAGCTTGTCGAAAGCGATTTCTTCTATCGTGCGTCAGACAAACAGCCTGCTCCAACAGACAAACCGACAGGTCAATCAAATACTGGAAAAACGAAAGTAAAACCTGATGGACAAGCAGGGGGACCTGGAGTTGGTGCTCCTGGTTCTGACCAAGGAAAAATCACATCGAAATTTATAGCAGGAAATAACGTATCTTCATCATCTAAGAAGGGTGCTACAACATCAGCTAAAACATCAGCTAAAACACCAACTAAGACACCAGCTAAACCTGCCAAAGGAGCACTTCCAAAAACAGGGGAAAGCAAGATTGCGTTCTTCTCTGTCGCTGGTCTCATTCTTGCAAGTATTGCAGGATTTGTAGGCTTGAAACGGAAAGAAAAATAAATTGAAAAAAAGAGGATATTTTCAGATTTCTTTAAGGAAAGATGGTTATACTAGACTCATCAAATGAAAACCTCCTAATTTTATTTGATAACATCCTAAATTTTTCATAATAATCTCCGAACAAAAGCTGGGCACATGTCTGGCTTTTGTTTTTTGTAATAGCGTCATGGAAATGTTATGAAAATATAGATTTCTACTTTCAGGTTTCTTTAAGAGAGAAAGTTTATACTAGATCTATCAAATGAAAGCCTCCTAATTTTATTTGATACATCCTAACTTTTTTCATCATAAATCTCCTAATTGAGGGTTGGAAATTTCCAGCCCTTTATTTTGCTTTGGAGAAGTGAGTGGTGATGTGATTCTCACTCCTTTTTTGCCGAATATATAGTATAATAGGAATGAGAATAGATAGGAGATAGACATGAAACAACGTGGTTTTGAATTGGTATCGCAATTTACAGATGAAAACTTACTGCCCAAGCGGGAAACAGCCCATGCGGCAGGTTATGACTTGAAAGTGGCGGAGCGTGTGGAGATTGCCCCTGGTGAGATTAAGCTGGTGCCGACAGGTGTGAAAGCCTATATGCAGGCTGGGGAAGTTCTGTATCTCTATGACCGTTCGTCCAATCCTCGCAAGAAAGGCTTGGTCTTGATTAACTCGGTCGGTGTGATTGACGGGGATTACTATGGAAATCCGGGCAATGAAGGTCACATTTTTGCTCAAATGCAAAATATCACGGATAGGACTGTGGTGCTTGAAGTTGGTGAGCGGATTGTCCAAGCGGTATTTGCACCTTTTTTGCTGGCAGATGGGGATGAAGCAACTGGCACACGTACAGGTGGCTTTGGCTCAACGGGGAATTAAGCATGGCCAAGAAAAAGACAACCTTTATTTGCCAAAATTGTGAGTATCATTCCCCTAAATATCTGGGTCGCTGTCCCAACTGTGGATCTTGGTCTTCCTTTGTCGAGGAAGTCGAGGTCGCAGAGGTCAAGCATGCGCGTGTGTCCTTGACAGGTGAGAAGACGCGTCCGATGAAGTTGGCGGAGGTGACCTCTAGTCATGTGAGCCGTACCAAGACAGATATGGAGGAGTTCAATCGTGTCTTGGGGGGAGGAGTTGTGCCAGGGAGCCTCGTTCTGATAGGGGGGGACCCAGGGATTGGGAAATCAACTCTCCTTTTGCAAGTATCAACCCAGCTATCGCAAAAAGGGACGGTTCTGTATGTTAGTGGTGAGGAATCGGCAGAGCAGATTAAATTGCGAGCAGAGCGTTTGGGAGATATTGACAGTGAATTTTATCTCTATGCTGAGACCAATATGCAGAGTATTCGGACAGAGATTGAGAAGATTCAGCCTGATTTTCTGATTATTGACTCTATCCAGACCATTATGAGCCCAGAGATTTCAAGTGTTCAAGGGTCGGTCAGTCAGGTCAGAGAAGTGACGGCGGAGCTGATGCAGATTGCAAAGACCAACAATATTGCGACCTTTGTTGTGGGGCATGTGACCAAGGAAGGCACGCTTGCAGGTCCTCGGATGCTAGAGCACATGGTGGATACCGTGCTCTATTTTGAGGGGGAGCGTCAGCATACCTTCCGTATCTTGCGGGCTGTCAAAAATCGTTTTGGCTCTACCAATGAAATCGGCATTTTTGAAATGCAGTCAGCAGGCTTAGTTGAGGTGCTCAATCCCAGTCAAGTCTTTTTGGAAGAACGCTTGGATGGAGCGACTGGCAGCAGTATTGTCGTGACCATGGAAGGGACGCGTCCTATTTTAGCAGAAGTCCAAGCCTTGGTGACACCGACCATGTTTGGCAATGCCAAGCGTACGACGACAGGGCTTGATTTTAATCGGGCTAGTCTCATCATGGCGGTTTTGGAAAAACGGGCTGGTTTATTGCTCCAAAACCAAGACGCCTATCTCAAGTCTGCTGGGGGTGTCAAGTTAGATGAGCCGGCAATTGATTTGGCGGTTGCGGTTGCGATTGCTTCTAGCTACAAGGATAAGCCAACCAATCCCCAGGAATGTTTTATCGGTGAAATCGGCTTGACTGGTGAAATTCGCCGTGTCAACCGCATTGAACAACGAATCAATGAAGCGGCTAAGCTGGGCTTTACTAGGCTTTATGCTCCAAAAAATTCCCTTATAGGCTTACAAATCCCTCAAGAAATCGAAGTCATTGGCGTGACAACCATTGGCGAAGTGCTCAAGAAAGTATTCGGTTAGACTGGGAAGACAGACAAGTCCGCTGCTTATATATGAAAATCAAGCAAGAAAGATATATTTTTTCTATGTCAGGTAATAAGGTCAAATTTAAAAGGGCAGAGCTTAATAAAGCAGTAAAACTCACTTGATTTCCCCTAAGCTAGCTCAGATAGCAAGTATTCAATCGCGTACAGCGAACAAACAATAAAGGAGTCAGAATATGGCAGATAATCGCATGAAATTTCAACTAGACAGCACGATGCAGTTTCCCTTGGTGGAAATTGAACTGGAACGAGGAGAATCAGCCTATATCCAGCGTGGAAGCATGGTTTACCATACCCCTAGTGTCCAATTAAGCACCAAGCTCAATGCTAAGGGGTCTGGACTTGGAAAACTTGTCAAAGCTGTTGGTCGGTCGATGGTATCGGGCGAAAGTACCTTTATCACACAGGCTATTTCTGACGCAGATGACGGCCGTTTGGCTCTTGCTCCCAATCTTCCAGGACAGGTCATGCCCCTCTACCTTGGTGAAAAGCAATATTGCCTGAATGACGGTGCCTTTTTAGCCTTAGATGGATCAGCCTTTTACACCATGAAACGCCAGTCGGTAGGACGTGCCCTCTTTGGCGGACAAGGCGGATTTTTCGTCATGACTACTGAAGGTGAAGGAACGCTCTTGGTGAATGCCTTTGGCTCCATTAAAAAAATAGAGCTTCACGATCAAGAAATGACCATTGACAATGCCCATGTCGTAGCGTGGAGCAGTGATTTGGACTATCATGTTCACCTAGAAAAAGGCTTTTGGCAATCCGTGGGGACAGGTGAAGGTGTGGTGAATACCTTTACAGGAACAGGTGATATTTATGTACAAAGTTTGAATATCGAAACCTTCGCCCATGTCTTGAGTGACTTATTGCCAAAGAACGGATAGAAAAAGGTCATGTAACTTGACGGCAGTCGAAATGTTCTCTGTTAAACAGCCGAAAAAATTCGGAATAACCGAGCCTTTTTTTGAAATGGGTTTTCGTGCCTGACAAATATCGTTTAAAATGATAGTCTAGTATGAAAAGAGACTTAGGTGATTTTCACGAAAGGAGTTTTCATGTCTTATTTTCAACAGTTTATGAAAGCCAATCAGGCTTATGTGGATTTGCATGGGACCTATCATTTGCCCTTGAAGCCAAAGACCAGGGTAGCGATTGTGACTTGTATGGACTCACGTTTGCACGTAGCACAAGCCTTGGGATTGGCACTTGGAGATGCCCATATTTTGCGGAATGCTGGGGGTCGTGTGACCGATGATATGATTCGCTCGCTGGTCATTTCCCAGCAACAATTAGGCACTCGGGAAATTGTGGTGCTACATCATACGGATTGCGGTGCTCAGACCTTCACCAATGAGGCTTTTCAAGCGGATTTGCAGGAAATTTTAGGCGTGGATGTATCTCATCAGGACTTTTTGCCCTTTACTGATGTGGAAGAGAGTGTCCGTGAGGATATGAATTTGTTGCGGCAATCTCCTTTGATTCCAGAGGATATTATCATCTCTGGTGCGGTCTATGATGTGGATACAGGTCGCATGACAGAAGTGAAAGCTGAAAAATTACAGGCCTAGCTATTGACAAAGCTCAAAGAATCAGATAGAATAGTTAGGTATGTTTAGTAACTGATCAAAACTAGCCGGCTAAACGAATACAAAATCTATGAGGAGGTATTCATCGTGAAACGTACTTTTCAACCAAGTAAAATCCGTCGCGCACGTAAACACGGATTCCGTAACCGTATGTCAACTAAAAACGGCCGTCGCGTGTTAGCAGCTCGTCGTCGTAAAGGACGCAAAGTGCTTGCAGTGGCATAATAAAATGATAAAAAGCCAGCAGAAACTCGAGTCTGTTGGTTTTTTTGTCGTAAAAACGGTATAATAGAACAAATGAGTTTGCGGGTTTCATACTCGTCAACATTCAAAATCTGACGTTGCTAACTTGCTTTGCTTCAACAGTCCAGCGGACTGTTGAAGGTTGGAAATGGGAGTGGGTCTCAATCGTGATTTCGAAGAAATCGATTTACCTCACTTCTTTATGTCTGGATTAGTTTAGCCCCACCCCCCGCAAGGTTGGAAATAGAGCTAGCGAAATATTCGCTAGCCTCTTCTACTAGAATGTTGATTTATCAACGTTTTAAAAACCAGATAATCCTCGCTTTCGAATTTCTAAGCTCAGGTATCAATCGTCACTCCCCTGACTATTGATATGCGTCAAACTGTTAAAGCTATAAAAGAAGCAAGATTTGACACTTTTGTCTCAGCCTCCTAGTCAGATTGTGATTTTGATAGAGTATCACTAGTTCATCGAAATCATCATTTTGTTAGTATTTGCTATCAGTTATATCTTAGAGAAACCGCGAAAGAAGTGAGCCTAAAACGATATTTTTTCGACCGAGGATTAACAATGACGGTTGCAGATTGTGCTCGCATGATCTCAGAAAATAGCAAAAAGAAGAAAGAATATGATTGGGTAACTACCAAAATTATAGGAGAAAAAGATGATTCAGATTTTTGACACCCATACCCACTTAAATGTGGAAGAGTTTGAAGGGCGTATTGAGGAAGAATTGGCCTTAGCCAAAGAAATGGGTGTGACACGAATGAATGTAGTGGGGTTTGATCGGCCGACGATTGAACGTGCCCTAGACTTGGCAGAGCGCTATGAGCAGGTCTATGCAACCATTGGTTGGCATCCGACAGAAGCTGCCAGTTACACGGATGAAGTGGAGCAGTTTTTGCGAGAGCGTCTTACTCATGAAAAAGTCATTGCCCTGGGTGAGATTGGCTTGGATTACCATTGGATGACAGCGTCTAAAGAGGTGCAGGAGCAGGTGTTCCGCCGGCAGATTGTCTTAGCCAAAGAAGTAGACCTTCCCTTTGTTGTCCATACTCGGGATGCTTTGGAGGATACTTATGCCATCATCAAGAGTGAGGGGGTAGGTCCTCGTGGTGGGATTATGCATTCTTACTCTGGTTCTTTGGAAATGGCAGAGCGGTTTATCGAGCTTGGGATGACAATTTCTTTTTCAGGAGTTGTTACCTTTAAGAAGGCCCTAGACATCCAAGAAGCTGCCCTTCATTTACCACTTGATAAGATTTTAGTGGAAACAGACGCACCGTATCTAGCTCCTGTTCCCAAGCGTGGGAAGGAAAATCGTACAGCCTATACCCGCTATGTGGTGGAGAAAATTGCAGAGCTCCGTAGCTTGTCTGTGGAAGAAGTCGCAAGTAGGACTTATGCTAATGCACAAGAGCTGTTTGGGTTAAAAGACTGATATGAAGCGGAAAATAGCAGAAATTATCGTAGTCGAAGGTCGAGATGATACGGCTAATCTCAAACGGTTTTACGAAGTAGAAACCTATGAAACAAGAGGGTCGGCCATTTCGCAGGAGGATCTTGAGCGGATCAAGCGCTTGAATGATCTACATGGGGTGATTGTTTTTACAGATCCGGACTTTAATGGGGAGCGGATTCGAAAGATCATCATGGCAGCTGTTCCAAGTGCCAAGCATGCTTTTTTAAATCGAGATGAGGCAGCTCCCAGTTCTAAAACCAAGGGAAGATCGCTCGGGATTGAACATGCTGCTTTTGAGGATTTGGATCGGGCACTCTCACAGGTGCTGGGTGTAGCGGAGGAAAAATCTCGTTTTGACATCACACGGAGTGACTTGATTCGTTTCGGCTTTCTTGCAGGCTTAGATAGTCGCAAGCGCAGGGAATACCTTGGGCAACAGCTCCGTATTGGCTATACCAATGGCAAGCAACTTTTGAAACGCCTTGAGATGTTTGGCATTTCTTTGGCGGAAGTAGAAAAGGTTATGGAGGGGTATGAGTAAGAAAGTGGTAACTTTTATTTTACAGGAATAGAAAAAGATAAAAGAAATAACAGGACACTGAATCCGGGCTACGGCCAGTACCAAAAAGATAGTTTTTTTGTAGATGCCAGCATCTCCGTACAAAAACTCCTACTATTGCCTCGCTCTTTATGGGCTTACTATCTAAAGAAAGGAATTGAATACGAGCTAAAAGTGTCGAGAAAGTAGTAGCTTTTCAATTTTTAGTTTGTATGTACTTTTAGAAACAGAAAGGAACTGAACCCGGGCTACGGCCTGTGCCCAAAAGATAGTTTTTTTGTAGATGCCAGCATCTTCGTACAAAAACTCCTATTTTGGCTTTGTCCGTTTTACGCCCTTGGTATCTTATATGAGAATTGCAGATTATAGTGTGACGCGCGCGATTTTGGAGCGTCATGGTTTTACGTTTAAGAAGTCTTTTGGTCAGAATTTTTTGACGGACACAAATATTTTACAGAAGATTGTAGATACGGCTGAGATTGATGAGTCGGTCAATGTGATTGAGATTGGACCAGGGATTGGAGCCTTGACGGAATTTTTGGCAGAGCGGGCAGCGGAGGTCATGGCTTTTGAAATTGATGACCGACTGGTGCCGATTTTGGCGGATACGCTGCGTGATTTTGACAATGTGACGGTGGTCAATCAGGATATTTTAAAGACTGATTTGGCAGAGCATGTCAAGCAGTTTAAAAATCCTGATTTACCGATTAAGGTAGTGGCCAATCTTCCTTACTACATCACGACTCCGATTTTGATGCATTTGATTGAAAGTGGAATTCCATTTAGCGAATTTGTCGTGATGATGCAACGTGAGGTAGCGGATCGAATTTCTGCTGAGGCCAATACCAAGGCTTATGGCAGCTTGTCTATTGCGGTGCAGTATTATATGACCGCTAAAGTAGCCTTTATTGTGCCGCGTACAGTCTTTGTACCAGCACCGAATGTGGATAGTGCGATTTTGAAAATGACCAGACGTCCAGAGCCTGCGGTCGCAGTGACGGACGAAAAATTCTTTTTCAAGGTGGCAAAGGCTAGCTTTACTCACCGCCGCAAGACCTTGTGGAACAACTTGACCAGTTATTTTGGAAAGGCAGATGGGGTTAAAGAAAAGTTGGAAGCAGCGATTGCGTCAGCAGGTTTACAGCCATCAGTACGCGGTGAGGCTCTTACTTTGGCAGATTTTGCTCGCCTGAGTGATGCGTTGAAAGAAGAAGGACTAGGCTAGAAACGAAAGTAGGATAAAAATCACTTTTGTGTAGGCGAGAGAGCTGTGAGCCTTGATTTCTAGGCGAATGAGAGTTCATAGCACTCCTTTTCTTAGCAGTCTAATTGGAAAATAGGGAGGTAGGAACTGTTGTTTCCCACCTCTTTTTGTAATGGGATGCTTATCAAAAATCAAAATCTGGTGTCGTTAACTCATACTCAATGAAAATCAAAGGTAGCGATTTTGGCATTTTCTCAGATGTTTCCTACCTCTTTTTTATCACTGTCCTTTTCATTTGCTAAAAAAGCATCCTATTTGACTTATTTAACCCACTTCATTTCATAGCAAAAATATTTTTATGTATGCACAGCTATTTTTGAAATTAAATGAGTGTTACCTTGCCGACCTCTAGTTCTACTTGCAGTTTTTAGGACATAGGCTACGCCAGTTTTATCGTTCACCTTCCGCAATGCTCAATTGAGGAACCTAGTCAGAGTTTGCTTTTTATAGAGAATTAGATAGTTTATGATGTCTGTTAAAGCAGATGCGAACTGCATTAGGTTTTCCTCTGTGGTCGATTAGGATTGAAATGCGATTTTCGCTTGCGGTTCGTAGTTCTTGATTTTTACAGATGATAAACAAATTTTCTCTCCATTTTCCTTGAAAATTTGATATAATAAACAGTAGTAACGCAATAAAGGAGACGATTTGCAAGGAAAAATTATGAAGGCTCTGGCTGGTTTTTACTATGTTGAGAGCGATGGTCAGCTGTATCAGACACGTGCGCGTGGGAATTTTCGCAAGAAAGGGCAGACTCCCTATGTGGGAGATGTAGTGGATTTTTCAGCGGAGGAGCAGTCAGAAGGGTATATTTTGAAGATTTATGAGCGTAAAAATAGCCTAGTGCGACCTCCGATTGTTAATATCGACCAGGCAGTTGTTATCATGTCTGCTAAAGAGCCTGATTTCAATGCCAATCTGTTGGATCGATTTTTGGTTCTTTTGGAGCATAAAAACATTCATCCCATTGTTTATATCAGTAAGACGGATTTGTTGGCCCATCCAGATGAGTTAACTGAGACGCTTGCGGTGTATCGAGCGGTTGGCTACGATGTGGCAAAGAGCGTTGCAGACCTCTTGCCCCTGTTGACGGGCAAAATTACAGTGTTCATGGGACAAACAGGAGTTGGAAAATCAACCTTGCTCAATCAGATTGCGCCAGAATTGGCTTTAGAAACGGGGGAAATCTCTGAAAGTTTAGGTCGAGGACGGCATACAACTCGGGCTGTTAGTCTGTATGACCTCAATGGTGGTAAGATTGCGGACACCCCTGGATTTTCTTCCCTTGATTACGAAGTGGATACGGCTGAGGAGTTAAATACTTGCTTCCCAGAAATCAAAAAAATCAGTCAATCTTGTAAATTCAGAACGTGTACCCATACACATGAGCCAGCTTGTGCTGTCAAGCCATCTGTTGAAGAGGGAGCCATTGCAGCTTTTCGTTTTGAAAATTACTTGCAAATGTTAAGTGAGATTGAGAATCGTCGCGAAACCTTTAAGAAAACGGCAAAGAAATTCCCTAAATAGAGATAGAAATTGTAGAAGCATAGAGGAAGATAGGTTAGAAATTTCTAAAAACATAGGAAAATCAACCAGAAATAGAAGGAGAATGAGATGAGATTATCGAAGATTGCCCCGTCGATTTTGAGTGCAGATTATGCGAATTTTGAATCTGAGCTGAAAACGATTGAAGCAAGTGGTGCAGAATATGTGCATATTGATATTATGGATGGTCATTTTGTGCCGAATATCAGCTTTGGAGCTGGTGTGGTAGGAGCCATGCGTCCGCACAGTAAGTTGGTGTTTGATTGCCATTTGATGGTGTCTAATCCTGAACAGCATATTGAGGAATTTGCACGGGCGGGTGCAGATATTATCAGCATTCATGTGGAAGCGACACCGCACATTCACGGAGCTCTTCAAAAAATTCGCCAAGCAGGGGTGAAACCTTGCGTGGTCTTGAATCCTGGAACACCGATTGCAGCAATTGAGCATGTCCTTCATTTGGTCGATCAAGTCTTGGTTATGACGGTTAATCCAGGCTTTGGCGGGCAAGCTTTTCTTTCAGAGACCATGGTGAAGATTCGTCAATTGGTTACTTTGCGAGAAGAAAAGGGCTTGGATTTTGATATTGAGGTCGATGGAGGGATTGATAACCATACAATCACGGCTGCCAAAGAAGCGGGTGCTAATGTATTTGTGGCAGGTAGCTACGTCTTTAAAGGGGATGTCGCACAGCAAGTTGTGACCTTACGAGAGGCTCTCCATGACTAGGGTAGCTGTCTTTGCTGGGGGGCGAATGGCGGATTATCAGACAGACTTTGATTATTTTGTCGGGGTTGATCGTGGGGCTTTCTTTTTACTTGAGAAAGGTCTGCCACTTTACATGGCGGTGGGCGATTTTGATTCGGTGACAGCTGAGGAACGGGAACGGATTGCCCAAGCTTCAGAAATCTTTGCGCAGGCTCAGCCTGAAAAAGACGATACGGATTTGGAATTGGCGTTAAACATGCTCTTTCAAAAAATGCCTGAGGCACAAGTCCATATTTTTGGAGCTTTTGGAGGTCGTTTAGACCATACCTTGTCCAATGTCTTTCTGCCTAGTGACCCTCGTCTTGCTCCCTATATGCGTCAGTTTTGCTTGGTCGATGAGCAAAATCTGCTCTGCTATTTTCCAGAAGGAAAGCATCAGGTAGAGCCTAAGGAGGGCATGACCTATGTAGGCTTTATGTCGGAAACATCAACCCCCTTGACCATTTCAGGAGCCAAGTACCCCTTGAATGAGCAGAATTTCTTTGAGAAAAAAATCTATGGGTCAAACGAATTTATCGGGCAACCGATAGAAGTGACCTGTCCTAAAGGATATTTGGTCGTCATTTATAGCAAGGATAGGAGCTAGTATGGAATGGATTATGGTGAGTTTGGGCTTGCTCAATCTCGTCTTGCTCATCTTGCTGTGGCAGGAGAGGGACAAGGCACGGAATTTAGTAAAAGAGAGCTTGGAAGAACAGGCCGATCACTTATCTGATCAGCTGGATTATCGTTTTCGTGAGGAACGTCAGGCCAGTCAATTGCAGGCTCAGCAGTTGGAGTTAGCGTTGAGTGACCGTTTGACGGAATTTCGTTTGGAAATGGCAGAGCACCTCAGTAAGAATCGGGATAAGACAGATGAGCGGATGCAGCAGATTCAAGCTTCGAATGAATTTCGCTTGGAGCAAATGCGCCAAACTGTGGAGGAAAAACTCGATAAGACTTTACAAACCCGCTTGCAGTCATCTTTTGAAACGGTGTCCAAACAGTTAGAGGCTGTCAATCGTGGTCTGGGTGAAATGCAGCATATTGCGCGAGATGTGGGGACCTTAAACAAGGTCTTATCCAATACCAAGACGCGTGGGATTATGGGCGAGTTGCAGCTGGCTCAGATTATCGAAGATATTTTGACGCCTAGTCAGTATGAGGTAGAGTTTGCGACTGTACCACATTCGAGTGAGCACGTGGAGTATGCGGTCAAATTGCCAGGTCAAGCTGGAGAATCCGTTTACCTACCGATTGACTCCAAGTTTCCCTTGGCGGATTATTACCGCCTAGAGGACGCTTATGAAGCGGGCAATAAAGAGGAGATTGAACGCTATCGCAAGGCTTTGCTGGCGAGTATCAAGCGGTTTGCCAAGGATATTAAGAACAAGTATATCGCACCGCCCCACACGACTAATTTTGGAATTCTTTTTTTACCGACCGAGGGGCTTTATGCGGAAGTCGTTCGTCAACCAGCTTTCTTTGACAGTTTGCGGCGGGAGGAGCAGATTGTGGTGGCTGGGCCGACCACTTTATCCGCCCTTTTAAACTCGCTCTCTGTGGGCTTTAAAACTCTGAATATCCAAAAAAGTGCGGATGACATCAGCAAGGTCTTGGGCAATGTCAAGTTGGAATTTAGCAAGTTTGGTGGCATTTTAACCAAGGCACAGAAGCATTTGCAGCATGCGTCTGGTAATATCGATGAATTGTTGACACGGCGGACGACTGCAATTGAGCGAACGTTGCAACATATTGAGATTTCTGGGGACAATGCTGGGCTAGACTTGTTGCAATTCCAAGAGGAAGAGGATGTAGATGAAGATTAATCAAATGAAAAAAGATGAGCATTTTCAAGGATTTTATCTGATAAAATCTGCTGAAGTGCGTCAAACCCGTGCAGGGAAAAATTATCTGGCCTTTATTTTCCAAGATGATACAGGGACGATTGAAGGCAAGCTCTGGGATGCCCAACCTCATAACGTAGAGGAATTTACAGCAGGGAAGGTTGTCCATATGCAAGGACGCAGAGAAGTGTATAACAACACCCCCCAAGTCAACCAAATTACCCTGCGTTTGCCAAAGATAGGGGAACCTCACGATCCGTCTGATTTTAAGGAAAAGCCACCGGTCAATGTCAAAGAGCTGCGTGAGTATGTTTCTCAGATGATTTTTAAAATTGAAAATCCAGTTTGGCAGCGCGTGGTTCGTGCCTTGTATGCCAAGTATGATCGGGAATTTTATACCTATCCAGCGGCAAAAACTAATCACCATGCCTTTGAGGCAGGACTTGCCTATCATACAGCGACCATGATTCGCTTGGCAGATAGCATTGGCACGATTTACCCGCAGTTAAACAAAAGTCTGCTCTATGCGGGAATTATGCTCCATGATTTGGCCAAGGTGATTGAGCTGACAGGACCAGACCAGACTGAGTACACTGTTCGTGGAAATCTCATTGGCCATATTGCCTTGATTGATGAGGAAATCACGAAAATCTTGGCAGAATTAAAGATTGATGACACCAAGGAAGAAGTGATTGTCTTGCGACATGTCATTCTGAGCCATCATGGGCTATTGGAGTACGGCAGCCCTGTTCGTCCCAAGATTATGGAGGCGGAGATTCTTCACATGATTGATAATTTAGATGCGGAGATGATGATGATGACAACAGCTCTGAACCTCGTTGCACCAGGAGAGATGACCAACCGGCTCTTTGCTTTAGATAATCGTATGTTTTATAAGCCAAAATTGGACGAGGAGTAGTGTCTATTAAAAAAGGAAAGCTCTCTAAGAAATGATAGTAATGACGAAAGGTCAATCATCTTAGAATGGAATGCTCTCCTACCCCTACAAGAAGGGCTGAAATTTGATGAAAAGCGAAAAACGGATGTTAGATACAAAATAATGTTCGTTTTTTGTGCTTTTATGGTATAATGGAGAAAATAGGAACGAAGTGGTGACAGAATGAAATTAAGAAGAAGTGAGCGGATGGTTGTCATTTCAAATTATCTGATGAATCATCCTTATGAATTGACCAGTTTAAATACCTTTGCAGAAAAGTATGAGTCTGCAAAGTCCTCTATTTCAGAGGATATGGTGATTATCAAACGAGCCTTTGAAGAGATGGAAATTGGTCATGTGGAAACCATTACAGGGGCAGGTGGGGGAGTGATTTTCACCCCGTCTATTTCTGACACAGAAGGACGTAGCATAGTCGAAGAATTGTGTGCCAAGCTATCCGAAAGTGACCGTATTTTGCCAGGAGGCTATATCTATCTTTCTGATCTCTTGAGTACGCCGGCTATCCTAAAAAATATCGGTCGAATTATTGCAAAAGCCTTCCGCAATCAGAAGATTGATGCTGTGATGACAGTGGCGACCAAAGGAGTTCCTTTGGCAAATGCTGTGGCAAATGTGTTGAATGTTCCTTTTGTCATTGTCCGCCGAGACTTGAAAATCACAGAAGGTTCGACCGTCAGTGTCAATTACGTTTCTGGCTCAAGTGGTGATCGGATTGAAAAGATGTTTTTATCCAAGCGAAGCCTAAAAGCGGGTAGCCGTGTCTTGATTGTGGATGATTTCCTTAAAGGCGGAGGAACTATCAATGGGATGGTCAGTCTCTTGTCAGAATTTGATTCTGAATTGGCAGGTGTTGCAGTTTTTGCAGATAATGCCCAAGCTGCACGGGATACATTTGAGTATAAATCGCTGCTAAGGGTGACCAATATCGATGTGAAAAACAGTAAAATTGATGTCGAAGTTGGAAATATTTTTGATAAAGAATGAGGAAAATACGTGAAGAGTTTATTCGACAAGTTTGATCAAAGTCCGCTTTGGTCGCGGTTGACAGTGATTTTTGTCCTTGTTGCTGTGCTGATTTCAGGTTTATTCGTTGTGAGAAAGCAGCAAGCAGAGGCACAGAAAAAATTATCAGAAAGCAGACCGAAAATAGTTCAAACTTCTTTGGGGGAACGAGAAAAAGAGCGACGAGAGCAGCAAAAATTAGAAAAAGATTTAGAATTAGAGCTGAAAAAGCTTGAAGCTACTCCTAAAAAAGGACAAATTGCTCCTTTGAAAGAAAAAATCGCCAAACTAAAAGATAAAGCGATGAGAGAAAGACTTGAGAAACGCCTGAAGGCCGTGGAGACAAAGCTTGAAGAAGATGAAAAAACCAAAGGCAATTCATCCTCATCAGAAACAACCGAATCAACAGTCGAAACGAATGCTACTCAGCCTAGCCAGAATGCTCAAGAAGAGGCTGTGGTCGTTCAGCCCACTCAACCGCTTCAACCAGTGCAGCCTTTTCAACCAGTACAACCAGCCGCTCCAAGTGTAGCAGCTGAAGAGCCAGCGACTGAAACCACTATCACTGAACCAGCTCCAGAAAGTGGAGGTTTTGCTTCTTCAGAAACGACAGAATAAGGAAGGTTAGCAGGATGGCTTGTACAGAACTCCACTGATACTAGGAATGTTGGATCGATGGAGGATTAAAAAGTTATTTGATATAGGAAAAAAGCTGAGCGGGATTATTTTTACCCGACCAAGCAGCTGGTAGATGCGATTAGTAAGGATAGACCTTTCTGGGAACCATTGACCTATGATGCTTACTTGAAGAGTGTTGGTGAGGATGGTGCGATGTTCGTCGGCGATCCTGATACGGTGGCTAATAAAATCATTCGAGTGGTAGAGGAGTTAAGACTGGATAGTTTTATGCTCCATCTTCCAGTAGGGTCTATGCCGCATGAGGATACCTTGAAAGCCATTCGACTGTATGGCGAGCAAGTCGCACCGAAGGTTCGTTCCTATTTTGCAGGCAAGAAATAATGCTAAATCCCCAAACTAACTTCCATTGACTTTTCAAGTGGCATTTAGTCTGATAAAAATGATAAAACCAGTGGAAATCCAGGTCAGGGTAAGTTCCACTGGTTTTTTATAACGGTTGATTTCATGACTTTTTTAGTCGAATCTAGTTGAAAAAATGAGCGCACAAAATCTTCTCATCTGAAAACGTTTCAAATTAAGTTTCGCTATGGTGGAAGTTAGTGTGAGATGTTTGAGTGGATTTTATTGGGTTTGTTTTTAGCATGTATACCAAAGTGCTTTAGGAGACTGGCAGACGCCTTCTGCGGGAATTAAGGAAATACCGAGAAGCTTAGCCAGTTCTTCGTCATAGGTAAACGTAAAAAGTTCATAAGCTCATCTTTGATAGATGCTTATGTGTCATCCTTTTTTAAACAAGGGAGTTGTTGCTGGATAAATTTGTAATTATGATTTTTTATACAATTTATTCATAAATAACGAATATTAAAAACAATAAATATTTGCTTGTTTGAGGCTCTGATTTCATAAATAGCTGAGAAAAGTTGAATTGATTAGGCTTGTTTGGGAATTTGAGGAGCCTATTTTAGGCTAAACAGATAAGGGGGGGGGGGTGAACTTTTTGTGTTTTAAGGTTAAAACTTTCCAAACAAGTCTATTGCATTTTACTTTGGTAGGTGATATAATTCGGTAAATAGATTGTTTAAAAATGAGTGATAGTTTGAGTTAAACTCATTTTTTATTCACTATTAATTGATTTATTATAAAATGATAAAAGATTTCTTGCGGAATCGATAAAGTTGAAGAGAATATAGGATGTTTTGGGATAAATATGTTTGAAGAGAGAAAAGACAGGCTCCATAATTTTATTGCAGTTATTCAACTTGTTGTTGTCTTACTTATCGCGAGTGTCATCAGTATGGTTTCACATACCGATTTGACGCGAAGTGGCATTGTCATTTTATCCTTTTTACATATCGTCGCTTTTTACCTCAGTAGTTATAGCGAAAAAATTCTTCGAAGAGGGTATTTAGAAGAGTTTGTTCAAACATTGAGATATAGCAGTTGTTATGCGATTCTAACGACTTTTGTGTCTTTTATGCTCAAGGATAACTTTTCTATTTCTCGTCGTGGTGTCCTGTATTTTATCGCAGCAAACCTGATAGGGCAATACATCCTTAATATCTTCATCAAACACTATTACCGCGAGTTGTATCCTCGATTAAAAAGTAGTCGAAAGATATTGGTCGTAACGATTTTGGACCGTGCAGATGCCACCTTACATCGCTTGATGACTTCCCCAGCTTTCAATGGCAATATTGTTGCTATTTCTACCGTAGATAGCATTGCTTATAGGAATCCAGACATTCCCTTTGTCGTGAAAGAGCAGTTGCTTTCCTATGCTACAAAATCAGTGGTTGATGAGGTTTTGATTAATCTTCCAAGTGACTATCCGATTCGAGATTATATTGCCCAATTTGAAAATATGGGAATTCAGGTGAATGTTGTCTTAAATGCCTTTAATTTTTATCCTGGAGAGAAAAAATTGCGTGAGGTCGGTGATTTTAATGTCGTGACTTTTTCGACCAATTTTTACAAACCAAGCCATATTTTCGCAAAGCGCCTGCTTGATATTTTAGGAAGCCTAGCAGGACTTTTCCTGTGTGGAATTGCTTATCTTTGTCTCGCTTCCAAAATCAAGAAGGATGGCGGACCCGCTATTTTCAAACAAGAGCGTGTAGGACAAAATGGTAGAATTTTTGACTTTTATAAGTTTCGCTCGATGTATATGGATGCCGAAGAGCGGAAAAAAGAGCTGATGGCACACAATACCATGACGGGTGGGATGTTTAAAATGGATGATGACCCGCGGATTACTCCAATTGGTCGATTTATGAGAAGGACTAGCCTAGATGAACTACCTCAATTTTACAATGTGTTAAAAGGGGACATGAGCCTAGTAGGAACACGACCCCCAACGAAGGATGAGTATGAGCACTACACTCCTGACCAAAAGCGCCGCTTAAGCTTCAAACCAGGGATTACAGGTCTCTGGCAGGTCAGTGGGCGTAGTGAGATTACAGATTTTGAGGAAGTTGTGAAACTAGATTTGGAATACATTGATGGCTGGACCATCTGGTCGGATATTAAGATATTACTAAAAACACTCAAGGTAGTGATGATGAAAGATGGAGCGAAATAGCATGAAGGTATGTTTAGTGGGATCTAGCGGAGGACATTTAACCCATCTTTATTTATTAAAGCCCTTTTGGCAAGATAAAGAAAGATTTTGGGTTATATTTGATAAAGAAGATGCGCGAAGTGTTTTGAGAGATGAAAAGATGTATTCTTGTTATTTTCCAACGAATCGAAATATAAAAAATTTAATCAAAAATACACTCTTAGCCATTAAAGTTTTAAGAAAAGAGCGACCAGATGTGATTATCTCGTCAGGTGCAGCAGTGGCTGTCCCTTTCTTTTATTTAGGAAAGCTATTCGGAGTAAAAACAGTATATATCGAAGTGTTTGACAGGATTGATAAACCGACTCTAACAGGGAAATTGGTATATCCAGTGACGGATAAGTTTATTGTCCAGTGGGAAAAAATGAAAGAGGTTTATCCGAAAGCAATCAATTTAGGGAGTATATTTTAATGATCTTTGTAACAGTTGGCACGCACGAGCAACCTTTTAATCGCTTGATAGAGGAAGTCGATCGTTTGAAAGCTGAGGGACTGATTGAAGAAGAAGTATTTATTCAAACAGGTTATTCAACCTATGAACCTCAATACTGCAACTGGAAGAAGCTCTTGTCCTACGATGAAATGAATCGGTATATAAAAGAAGCCTCAATTGTTATTACCCATGGTGGTCCAGCTACCTTTATGGGGGTCGTTGCTGAGGGAAAAGTCCCCATTGTCGTTCCAAGATTGAAGCAGTATGGTGAGCATGTCAATGACCATCAATTGGAATTTAGTTTGTATGTACAAAGAAACTATCAGAATATTGTAACAGTCGAACAAATTAGCCAATTAAAAGACTGTTTGACGACCCATTCTCAATCTACCAGTAAAACAGTATCCAATAATAAAGAGTTCAATAATCGATTTCGTATGGAGATAGAAAGATTGGTAAACAAATTATGATACCTAAAACAATTCATTACTGCTGGTTTGGGAATCATCCACTGCCAGAAAGTGTTCAGAAATGTATCCTCTCTTGGAAGGAAAAATGTCCGGAGTACAGGATTGTTGAATGGAATGAAGAGAATTATGATGTTCATAAGATACCTTTTATCGCTCAAGCCTATAGTATGGGGAAATATGCCTTTGTTTCCGACTATGCACGTCTAGACATCGTTTATCAATACGGTGGTATCTACTTGGACACAGATGTGGAACTATTGACCTCTTTAGATGATTTATTGGATAAATCGTGTTTTATGGGGATGGAAACCATTGGTAGAGTTGCAACTGGATTAGGATTTGGAGCAGAAAAAGGACATGGGTTTGTAAAAAAGAATAAAGAAGCGTATGAATCGATAGACTTTAATCCTCGTATGAACAAAACTTGTGTGGATATTACTACTGACCTCCTCTTATCTGAGGGATTAAAAAAAGAAAATAAGGTGCAATTGGTTGATGATGTGACCATCTATCCCCCGGAGTATTTTTGCCCGTATAGTTTGGAAACAAAAAAGATGAATTATACAGAAAATACTTATTCAATCCACCATTATGATGCAAGTTGGTACGGTAGCGGAATAGGAGCACGGTTTAAAAAGTTGTTACTACCTTTTAAGGTCTTCACTAGAAGAAAAATGGATGCTATCTTGGGAGAAGGAAGCTATCAAAAAGTAAAAGAATTACTCAAAAAATAAAAAAGAAGACGAAGAAAGGAGGGGTTCAGATTGAGATTGACAAAAAATGAGATCCTCTATTTATTGCCCCTACTATTGATAAGCTTTGTCAAAGGTATCGGTATTTCTAGTGATAACAAGGTATATGTGGCGGTCTTACTATTTGGTACGGTATTGATTGTCATGAAGTCTGTAAAAGAGAGATGGACTAGAAATGAGTTTATCGGCTTGGCAGCTCTGTTTTTAATAGGTGTTTTGAGTCTTCTGATGACAAAGAAAGAGACGGTTTTGTTTTCTCTTTTGCTCGTGGTTGGAAGTAAGGGCATTCGTTTAAATAAAATCTTTTGGACCATGTTGATTTCCCGCCTTGTCGGCTTTTTCTATAATGTATTGCTTTCTGTAGTTGGCATCTTGCCAGCTAAACAAGCCATTTTTTATCGCGAAGGAGTCTTTATTTCCCGCTATTCATTTGGTTTTGGGCATCCTAATCTCTTTCACAGTTCCTTTTTTATGATTGTCGTACTGTGGCTTTTTTTGAAGTTTGAAAGATTGAAATTGATAGAAGTTTTCTTTTTAATGATTTGCAATTTTTTGATTTTTTCATATTCCTACTCTAGGACTGGTTTTTATATGATTTGTTTACTATTCGTAGGATATTATGCGTTGCAATGGAAACCTGTTTTGAAATTGTTGAAAATAGTAGTTCCGTACGTTCAGTTTTTCTTGCTAGGGCTCACCTTGGTGTTAGCCCGATTATTAGGAAAGAGCGTAATCGTTCAACAGTTAGATATATTTTTAACAGGTCGACTGTATTACACTCATTTACAGTTTCAGTATCCACTAACGCTATTTGGAAGAAATTATGATGGTACAGGTATTCTCTTTGATAATAGTTACTCTATGATTGTGATGTTGTACGGAGTCATTCTTGCTATCATTGTCAGCCTTGCCTATTATAAAACAGCTCGATTTACTGCAAACTATGGGAGCTTAGCGACAAACTTTGTATTAGTGATGATTTCGTTGCTCTTGTTTACAGAAAGCTTCTATATGAATACCTTGTTCAATATTACGCTATTTATCATTGCAAAGTACTATTTTCGAGAGTTAGACGATCTGCAATAGGCTACTAAAAATTGAAAAAAATAAAGTGAGGAAGCTGTGAAATTTTATATTGTAACTCCTACCTATAATCGGTGTCAGGAATTAAAAAAACTTTATCAATCCTTACAATCTCAGACTTGTCATGAGTTTAGTTGGCTAGTAGTAGATGATGGGTCCAGCGATCAAACACAAGATTGGATTGCAAGTCTTAGTGGAGTTAGCCAGTTTGATATCATTTATTTACCAAAAGAAAATGGGGGAAAGCATACTGCCTATAACCTAGCTTTGGATTATATGGCTGAATCGGATTATCATATGGTCGTTGATAGTGATGATTGGCTGAGTGATGAAGCCGTCTCCCTCATCTTAAAAGATATAAATTCTTTGTCGCAAGAGGAAGTTGGACTCGTTTATCCTAAATCTCCTGTTAGTCAAAGACCATCTTGGTTGCCAGAGCAAGTGACACAAGTATCAATCCCTGAAATAAAATTAAAGTATGGCCTAGCGATAGAAACGGCTATTGTTATCAAGAATGCTAGCGTAAAAGCTGTACGATTTCCTCATTATCCAAATGAGACATTTTTATCCGAAGAAATTTTTTATATTGCTCTTTCAGAAATTGGGAAATTTAGGGCGATAAATAGAGAACTGTATTATTTTGAATACCTTGCTAGTGGTTTAACCAGCAATATCTTTACCTTGTGGAAAAATAATCCGCAAGGGACATTCTTACTCTTTAAGGAGAGGGAGCAATTTATTTCTAAAAACTTAGTGGGTAAGAATAAGTTTTTAGAAATGTTGAAGGTTACGTTGAATAAAGAGGCTTTACGAATAGCCCTTCCGAATATGCAAGTGAAAAAAAATAGATTTAAAAAAATGTTATTAAGACCATTAGCTTATATGGTTTATTTAAAGAGATTTAAGTGAGATGAGAGAGGAAGAGATAAAATGATGAATGAATTGATTAGTGTGATCGTAGCAGTTTATCATGTTGAAAATGATTTAGAAAAATGGGAGAGAGAAAACCGTGGATGATTTAGTCAGTGTGGTTATTACGACGTATGGTAGGACAGATACCTTGCGACGAGCCATTCAAAGTGTCCTAAATCAAACGCATCAAAATATGGAAATTTTGGTGGTTGATGATAATAAAGAGACTGACTTGAAAGCTAAAGTAAGAGAGTTAGTGGAGGGAATTAAGGATGCTCGCCTGAAACTCATCGTGAATGAAGTCAATGTTGGTGGTGCTGTTGCAAGAAATGTCGGGATAGCAAACAGCAAGGCAGACTACATTGCATTTTTAGATGATGATGACGAATATCTACCAATCAAGATTGAAAAGCAGTTAGAACTTTTTAAGAACAGTTCGGACAAGGTTGGTTTAATCTATGGTTATTGTTTAAGCATCGATAGTCAAGGTCATGAAGTCAAATATACCTATGACTACACAGGAAAATGTGTTTTTGAAGGGATGCTAGACTGTATAGCCGCAACTTCTCAATGGATGTGCCGAAAGGAAGCGTTGGATTCAGTAGGCTGCTTTAGCGATGTGCCATGTAAACAAGATTCGACGGTCATTGTGAAATTATTAGCGGCAGGATATGAAGTAGACCGAGTACCAGAATTTTTATCCATCTATCACGATGAAGAAAGTCAGAGAATTAGTAGACAGGGACATGAAAAGCGCATCATTGGAGAAGAAAAATTAAGAGACTTGTGTAGAAGTCATTATGATTTGCTTTCAGAACGGGAAAGAAAAGAAGTAGAATATCGTTTCGCCTGTCGTCTTGCGCCTCATTATTACGCAACAAAGGATTTTGTTCATTTTAAATCTGCCTTGAAAAATATTTTAACAACCCATTTATTCAAACGCACATCCTTGTCTTTCTATAAGCAATTCATTCGTTATATGGTAAAATAGTGACAAACTGTAACACAAATAATTAAAAACATCATAAAATTGCTTACGCATAGTATGAAGGAGTGTCAAATGAAAAATATTGCAGTAGCAGGGACAGGCTATGTTGGGCTGTCAATAGCTGTTTTATTATCACAACATCATCAAGTAACCGCTGTTGATATTATTCCTGAGAAAGTGGAGATGATCAATCAGAAGCAGTCTCCGATTCAGGATAAGGAGATTGAGGAGTTTTTAAAGACAAAAGAGTTGCACTTGACAGCGACCTTAGATGGGAAAGCAGCCTATGAAGAGGCTGACTTTGTTATCATTGCAGCTCCTACCAATTATGATAGTCAACTAAATTTCTTTGATACGAGTGCAGTGGAGTCTGTTATCGAAGAAGTATTGCAAGTCAATCATTCAGCGATTATTGTGATTAAATCAACGATTCCAGTCGGTTTTACAGACAGTGTTCGAAAAAAATACAATACCAATCGCATTCTTTTTAGTCCAGAGTTTCTACGTGAGTCAAAGGCGCTTTATGATAATCTTTACCCAAGTCGGATCATTGTAGGAACGGATCTAGGAGATGAGCAGTTAAAAGCAAGTGCGGAGACATTTGCTCGACTTCTCCAAGAAGGCGCACTCCAAGACGAGGTTCCAACCTTGATGATGGGATTTACAGAAGCAGAAGCTGTTAAGCTGTTTTCTAATACCTATCTTGCTTTACGGGTGTCTTATTTTAATGAATTAGATACCTATGCGGAGACCAAAGGACTTGATACGCAAGCTATTATTGAAGGTGTTGGCTTAGATCCACGAATTGGAAACCATTATAATAACCCTTCATTTGGCTACGGTGGTTACTGCTTGCCAAAAGATACCAAACAATTATTAGCCAATTATAAGGATGTCCCACAAAATATGATGTCTGCGATTGTAGATAGTAATCGCACTCGTAAGGATTACATTGCCGAGCAGGTTTTGAAATTGGCTGGAAATCCCGAAAATGAGCAGTTGACGATTGGTGTGTATCGCTTAACGATGAAGAGTAATAGTGATAATTTCAGACAGTCTTCCATTCAAGGTGTGATTAAACGAATCAAAGGAAAAGGTGCAAAGGTGATTATCTTTGAGCCGACCTTAGAAAATGAAACCTTCTTCCTTGGAAGTCAAGTCGTCAATGACTTAGCTGAGTTTAAAAAGCAATCTCAAGCCATTATTGCAAACCGCTATGATTCATCTTTAGACGATGTCCAAGAAAAAGTTTATACGCGGGATATTTTCAAGAGAGATTGAAATTGGCTGCGATCTTGTTTAAATAAACGAGGAACCATAGTAAGAACAAGTGTTGCTTTATTTGTAAAAATAGACAACAGTTGATTGGGATAGGAATTTTTCAAATTAGAATTAGGGTAAAAAATAAGAGGAAAATATGTCAAATACTCAAAAGTATGCAATGAATATTGTAATGGCTGCTGACTATGATTACAAAATTCAGGTCGAAACTGTGTTGAAATCGATTTTACAACACCATACGAGGATTCAATTTTTTTTAATCAATCAGGACTATCCAAAAGAATGGTTTCTATCTATCAATGAGAAATTGGCTGCGTTTGAGTCTTGCATCATAGATAAGAAAGTTTCAACGATTGCATACAAGCATTTTAATACTGCTGAGCACATTTCAGAAGCCACCTTTTACCGATACCATATTCCAGAGCTAATTGAGGAAGATAAGGTGTTGTACTTGGATTCAGATATAGTAGTAGTGGGAGATTTATCTCCTTTGTATGACCTTGATATTGAACCTGTTGGTCTTGCAGCAACTGAAAATTTTGGTCGCGAATATGATTTTAATGCCGGTGTACTGTTGATTAACAATCGTAGGTGGCGTGAAAAAAATGTTTTAAATCGTGCACTAAGTATTCATGAGAAGTTGGATGCTACTTTAAATTTTGCGGATCAAGATGTGTTGAATGAATTGTTTAAAAATGAGTGGATGCCAGTACCTGAAATATATAATATGCAAATATTTGGTGGAAATTTTAATTTGAAGAGATACTCCATTCCGTCTGAAACAGTCATTATCCACTACACAACGGCCATCAAACCATGGGCTATGTATAAGAAAACAATCAAAGCAAGAATTGGGCGAATTTACAAAGTTGTGACCGCATATGTAAGCGGTAGAAATAAAAGGTATCCATTGCAAGTTGCCTTAAAAAATAGAAGCAAGCTAGTGTATGAACAAGAATGGCACCAATTAAGTCAAGTAAGGTGGGAAGAGTTAGCAAAAAAGACAACTAAATAAGATCGTTTGCATCATGTCATGCGATTTATTAGTCAGTTTGGAAAGAAGGGAAAAGATGCAGGAAAAGAAAAAATATCGGATGAATATTGTGATGGCTGCCGATTATCGCATGCATGAGCAGGTCGAAGTAACGATGAAGTCTGTCTTACAGTATCATCAAGGAGTACAGTTTTTCTTGTTGAATAAGGACTATCCGACAGAATGGTTTGAGCGTTTAAATAATCATATGAGACACTTAGATAGTGTGATTCATAATAAAGAGATTCGCTCTCAAGAGTATGAGCAATTTCGTACCTATCATTATGTTACAGAAGCTACTTTTTATCGCTATCATATCCCAGAATTGGTGGATGAAGAGAAGGTCTTGTATCTTGATGCAGATATTATAGTTACTGGAGACTTGCAATCATTCTATGATTTAGACATGACAAATTATGGCATGGCTGCAGTGGCAGATCCAATTGTCGCATTTGACCGCCACAAAACTGAATTTAATGCAGGAGTTATGCTTGTTAATAATAAAAAGTGGCGCGAAAAAATGGTTTTGAAAGAAGCCTTAAAGATGCATCGCGATTCTTCGCTGGAGTTACGAGATGCAGACCAAAGTGTTCTAAATATTTTATTTAGAAATGACTGGCTAGCAGTGGACGAAACTTACAACTATCAAATTGCTGCGACTAGACCAGATATGAGACAAGAAAAAGATATGATACGTGGGCGGATCCTTCACTATACAACAGCTGCTAAACCATTTTCTAATAAAGCCATAGGAATAAAACATGGATTAAAATTATGGCTAAAAAGAAAGATATCTTTTCGAGAGTATTTACGAAATACTTATACCGTTCCTTTTGCTGACGAATGGTATCAGGTACAGCGATTAAGTTGGGAAGAAATTGAAGAAACGTATGGCAAGTAAAACTAGAACTCAAAAGGCAATATATAACTCCTTGTTTACTTTGTGGCTATTTCCGCTTGGTTTTTTGTTGCAATTTATCAATAGAAATCTCTTCATTCATTTTTTGGGAATCTATTATTTAGGTTTAAATGGGGTCTTTTCAAGTATTTTGGGAGTGCTTTCTCTGGCAGAGCTAGGCGTAGGGGCTTCCATTATCTTTGCCTTATATAAACCTGTTGCTAAACAAGATCACAGCAAGATAGCAGCCTATATGCAGCTTTATCAAAAAATTTATCGTTTTATTGCCTTGGTAATCTTTGCCTTAGGATTGGTCATCTTACCTTTTCTTAAAACGATTTTACAAGTAGAGAGTCTATCTCAAGAAGTCATTGCGATTTATCTGCTATTTTTAGCTAATTCGGTAATCGGTTATCTTTTATTTGCTTATAAGCGAAGTCTGTTAATTGTTCATCAAGAAACGTATATCATTTCAGGGATTGAATTTATCATTTTACTTTTTACAATGATCATACAGTGGGGAATGATGGCACTCACTCATCATTATATTTTGATTTTATGTATCACAATTCTGTCGAAAATTCTCTCAAACGTTGTCATTGCCTATATCGTGACAAAGCGTTACCCAATGAAGGACGTTGTTGCTACGCCTTTGACTCAAGAGGAAAAACAGAGTTTAAAGAAGAATGTTTTGGGGAATTTAGCTGCCAATATTTCGTTTGTTATTGTATTTAGTACGGATAATATTTTGATGTCCTCGTTTATTAGTGTAGCAGCAGTGGGACTCTATTCGAATTATACAATGATTACAAAGGCTTTTGATTCGTTACTTTCGCAATTAATGAGTTCTCAAAATGCTTCAGTAGGAAACTTAATCCATACGTCATCGTCAGAAAAGATTTATGATGTCTTTAAGCGTTACAATTTTTTGAATTTTGCTCTCTCTTTTATAGGCTCTTTGTTGATCTTTGTGTTGATCAATCCTTTTATCACATTATGGATTGGAAAAGACTATTTACTGTCTTCTCAAATTGTGTTGTTGTTAAGTATGTATGTCTTTATGCAAACTTATCGTTATTCAGGATTTATATTTTATAGTGCTTATGGTTTATATTGGGAGTCTCGCTATAAACCGATTGTTGAAGCAGTGTTAAACCTAGTTTTCTCTTTGCTATTTCTAGTGGTTTTTAAATGGGGCGTAAGTGGAATTTTAGTTGGAACGATTTGCTCAACTTTGTTAACCAATACCTGGTTTGAACCCTATATTATTTTCAAATATGGTTTAAAACGGACGATGAAGGAGTATATTTGGATCAATATTCAGCAATGGCTGGTTTATTTTGTGACGCTGTTCGGACTTTATTTCATGGCTCCGCAGCGCTGGTTTGCTTCTAGCTTCCTAGGCTGGTTCCAATTAGCGATTGTAGCAGGAAGCTCTTTGACTGTATTGCTACTAGTGGTGTTTCACAAGAATAAAACCCTAAGATGGTGGGTTGATTTTGTCCGAACACGACTGATTAAAAAACGTTTGTCATAGGCTCTCTACAAAGCTAAAAACCTGCTTCTTTGTTGATAATTTTATCAATTAAATTTATTCGTAACTCCAATTGTTTACGATGGTTGTGATAGATGTTTGACGAGTATTGATAGTAAAAGTATCTTTTATTTCTATACTTGAATAAAAATCTCCATTTATCAAGGACGTTTTGGATTATATCGTGAGATAGATTGTCTTTCTATGGTAAATGCTTTATATTTTTGAGAATCAATGATTTGTTGACGCTAAGAGAGATTAGATGTGAGATGAAGTACGATTACTTAGTAGTAGGAGCTGGTCTTTTTGGTGCAGTATTTGCGCATGAAGCAGCTTTAGCAGGAAAAAAAGTAAAGGTGATTGAAAAGCGACATCATATTGCTGGAAATATCTTTACCAAGGAAGAAGAAGGTATCCACGTACATCAATATGGTGCGCATATCTTTCATACCTCTGATAAGGAGTTATGGGACTATGTCAATCAATTTGCGGAGTTTAATCGCTATACCAACACACCAATTGCTAACTATAAGGGAGAAATCTACAATCTTCCCTTCAATATGAATACCTTTCATAAACTTTGGGGAGTGGTGACGCCTGAAGAAGCACAAGCCAAGATTGATGAGCAACGTGCGATTCTAGGCGGAAAGACACCAGAAAACTTGGAAGAACAGGCAATTTCTTTAGTTGGTACAGATATTTATGAAAAGCTGATTAAGGATTATACAGAAAAGCAATGGGGTAAGTCTTGTAAGGATTTACCAGCCTTTATCATCCGTCGTTTGCCAGTACGCCTAACCTATGATAATAACTATTTTAACGATACTTATCAAGGAATTCCAATTGGCGGTTACACACAGATTGTTGAGAAAATGCTTGCTCATGAGAATATTGATGTGGAAGTAAATGTTGATTTCTTTGCCAATAAAGAAGCGTATCTAGCAGCGTTTCCCAAGGTTGTCTTTACAGGGATGATTGATGAATTCTTTGATTATGAGCTAGGGGAGTTGGAATATCGGAGTCTTCATTTTGAAACAGAGACGCTTGACATGCCAAACTACCAAGGCAATGCAGTGGTGAACTACACAGATAGCGAAACACCTTATACACGAATTATCGAGCATAAGCATTTTGAGTTTGGAACGCAGGATAAGACGATTATCACGAGAGAGTATTCTAAGACTTGGAAACGGGGGGATGAGCCTTACTATCCAGTGAATAACGATCGTAATAATCACTTGTATAAGGCTTATAAAGAGCTAGCTGAACAGCAAGATAAGGTCATCTTCGGTGGACGCTTGGGGCATTATCGCTATTATGATATGCATCAGGTGATTGCAGCAGCTTTGCAGTGCGTAAGAGGTGAGTTAGGAGTGATTAGAGGTATCCATAGCGAGCGCGGATAAACTCGGAGATTGAGGAGGAGATGTATGGAACATCTATATACACTAACAATAGTCATTCCAGCTTATAATATGGAACGCTATATTGCCCGAGCTATTGAATCGTTACTGGCGATTGATGGGCGGTATTGGGCAGATTTTGAGATTTTGGTGATCAATGATGGTAGTACTGACCTTACGGCAGAGATGACCGAAGCCTGCATGGAGGAGTTTTCTGGGGCTCCTATTCGCTTGATTTCTAAAGAAAATGGTGGTCATGGGTCTGCTATCAATTGTGGGATTGCTGAGGCTAAAGGCGCTTATTTCAAGGTCTTAGATGGCGATGATTGGGTGGATAGACTTGCCTTTGAGGCTTTATTGGACGCTTTGCGAGATATTGAGGTCGATATGGTTGTGACGGATTTTACGAGACGGATACCTGCTTATGGGCAATCCATCCACGAGCAGCCTGTGGATAGCTCCTTGGCAAGGATTGTGCAGTCTGTTCTGCCGACTAAGCGCCTCCCCATGCATAGTTTGACCTATAAGACTGCGCTGTTGCAGGAACATCAATTTCGTCTGACAGAAGGGATGTACTATGTGGATGTGGAATATAGCCTATTTCCCATGCAGTATGTCACATCTTGGCTCTATCTTTCCTTAAATGTTTACCAGTATTTATTTGGCCGAGAAGGTCAAAGTGTGACTCTAGTTTCCTTGGTGAAAAATGCTGCTCATCACTTGCAGGTGTTGGAAAACGTATTTGAATTTCGGCAGAATTTATCAGACTCACCGCTTAAAGCTATGACAGATGATACGATTGCTTCCATGCTTGAGGTTCAAGAGATGATTAATCCTCATTCTGAACAGAAAACGGAGTTGTCTAAGCAGACACGCTACTTACGTGAGATATACAACTTTTAGTAGAGTAGGTTCCTGTTTTTCCCATTTTCATGAAAGAGTTTTGACTCTTTCTTTTTTTTGTGGTATAATTAACCAGTAAAGAATTAACTGGTTAAGGAGGAGTGTACGATGTCTTCTTTGGCACATGAAATTGATTATTTTTTGAGTGAAATTATTTTAAAAGCGGAAAATCAACACGAAATTTTGGTAGGGACTTGCACGAGCGAGGTTGCCCTGACCAATACGCAGGAGCATATTTTGATGTTGCTCTCGAAAGAGTCTTTGACCAATCGGGATTTGTCGAAGAGATTGAATGTCAGTCAAGCAGCTGTGACCAAGGCGATTAAGGCCTTGGTGGCAGAAGGGATGCTGGAGACTTTTAAGGATAAGAGGGACGCGCGGGTGGTTTATTATCGATTGACCGACCTGGCGCAGCCTATTGCGGCTGAACATCAGCACCACCATGTCCATACCTTGGAGACCTATGAGAAGATTGTCCAGCATTTTTCAGCAGAGGAACAGGAAAGTATCGGGCGATTTTTAAAAATGCTAGTAGGAGAAATCGGAAAATGAGGTATATTACGGTCAAGGATTTGTCCTTTTACTATGATAAAGAACCTGTTCTTGAGCACATAAACTATTTTTTGGATAGTGGAGAGTTTGTGACCTTGACAGGTGAGAATGGTGCGGCTAAGACAACGCTGATCAAAGCCAGTCTTGGGATATTGCAGCCGAGGCATGGAGAGGTCGCGATTTCAAAGACCAATGCAGCTGGGAAAAAGTTGCGAATTGCCTATCTGCCTCAGCAGATTGCGAGCTTTAATGCAGGATTTCCAAGTACAGTCCATGAATTTGTGAAATCGGGTCGTTACCCGAGAAAGGGCTGGTTCCGTCGCTTGACGGCACATGATGAGGAGCATATCCGTGTTAGTTTAGATGCGGTCGGTATGTGGGAGCATAGGGATAAGCGGATTGGCGCCTTGTCTGGTGGGCAAAAGCAGCGGGCAGTGATTGCACGCATGTTTGCTTCTGATCCAGATATTTTTGTCCTAGATGAGCCGACGACAGGGATGGATGCTAGCAGCAAGGATGAGTTTTACAATCTCATGCACCACAGTGCCCATCAGCATGGCAAGGCTGTGTTGATGATTACCCATGATCCTGAGGAAGTCAAGAAATATGCGGATCGCAATATCCATCTGGTCCGCAATCAAGATTCGCCTTGGCGGTGCTTTAATGTCCATGAAAATGATGGGGAGGGAAGCCATGCTTGATTTACTACGGTATGATTTTATGCAGCGGGCCTTTTTGGCGGTGATTGCCATGAGCTTGTTTTCACCAGTCTTGGGAACCTTTCTCATTTTACGCAGGCAGAGTTTGATGAGCGATACGCTCAGCCACGTTTCCTTGTCAGGGGTAGCTTTTGGCTTGGTCTTGGGGATTTCACCGACAATTTCAACAGTGGTCATTGTCATCATTGCAGCGGTATTTTTGGAGTATCTACGTACGATTTACAAGGATTTCATGGAAATTGGAACTGCTATCCTCATGTCTACGGGGCTTGCGGTGTCCTTGATTGTCATGAGTCGTGGAGGCAGTACGAGTTCCATGAGCTTGGATCAGTATTTGTTTGGCTCTATCGTGACCATTAGCAGCGAGCAGGTCTACTCCCTTTTCATCATTGCAGCGATTGTTCTGGTTTTGACCTTTTTGTTCATTCGTCCCATGTATATTTTGACATTTGATGAGGATACGGCTTTTGTCGATGGGTTGCCCGTGCGGGCTATGTCCATTCTCTTTAACATGGTGACAGGGGTGGCGATTGCCTTGATGATTCCAGCTGCAGGGGCGCTCTTGGTATCGACCATCATGGTCTTGCCGGCGAGCATTGCCTTGAGAATTGGCAAGAATTTTCGTTCGGTGATTATACTGGCTAGCGTCATTGGATTTCTAGGGATGGTGGCAGGTCTGTATAGCTCTTACTATGCTGAAACGCCAGCTAGTGCCAGTATTACGCTCATCTTTGTTGGAGTTTTTCTCCTGGTGAGTTTATTTAAAAAATTTGTAAAATAAGGAGATTATCGTGAAAAAATTACGATTGGTATTGCTTCTTTTTGTCGGAGTATTGTTAGTAGCTTGTAGCAATCAAGGAGCAGAAACAGGCAAGTTAAAGGTTGTGACAACCTTTTATCCTGTCTATGAGTTTACCAAGCAAGTAGCGGGTGACGAGGCAACAGTAGATTTGTTAATCGGTGCTGGAACAGAGCCGCATGATTATGAGCCTTCTGTCAAAGCAGTCGCAACAATTCAAGATGCGGATGTCTTTGTCTTTGAAAATGAAAATATGGAAACCTGGGTACCTGATGTTTTGGAAAATGTAACCAAGGGCAAGGTGAAGGTGATTAAGGCGACGGGAGATATGTTGCTGCTGCCAGGGCTTGAGGAAGAAGAGGACCACGACCATGGTGAGGAAGGTCATCATCATGACTATGATCCGCATGTTTGGCTTTCTCCAAGTCGTGCCATTCAGATGGTGGAGCATATTCGCGACAGTCTCAGTGATAATTTCCCAGAGAAAAAAGCAAGTTTTGAGAAAAATGCCTCAGCTTATATTGCGACCTTAAAAGACTTGGATGCGACATACAAGGCTGAACTTGCTGCTGCTAAACAAAAAACCTTTGTAACGCAGCATGCGGCTTTCCGTTACCTAGCCTTGGATTATGG
The DNA here is from genome assembly GCF_001708305.1 of Streptococcus himalayensis. Lineage (NCBI taxonomy): Bacteria > Bacillati > Bacillota > Bacilli > Lactobacillales > Streptococcaceae > Streptococcus > Streptococcus himalayensis. Next base: position 411,490 of record NZ_CP016953.1, on the reverse strand, counting down.
CTTGAAACAAGTGTCTATTTCAGGCATTTCTCCAGATAGTGAGCCATCGGCCGCACGTTTGGCAGAATTGGCAGATTACATCAAGAAAAATGGTATTCAGTACATTTATTTCGAGGAAAATGCTTCGCAAGCAGTTGCATCTACCTTGTCTAAGGAGGCTGGAGTCGAGCTAGAAGTGCTCAATCCTTTGGAGAGCTTGACCGAAAAAGCTATGAAAGCTGGAGACAACTATGTGTCTATCATGAAGGAAAATCTAAAAGCTCTCAAGAAGACCACAGACAGTGCTGGTAAGGAAATTCAACCAGAAGAAGTCGAAGAGACTAAGACGGTTCAAAAAGGCTATTTTGAAGACAGTGCGGTCAAGGATCGTGACCTATCTGACTATGTGGGTCAATGGCAGTCTGTTTACCCTTATCTGCTTGATGGTACTTTGGATCAGGTCTTTGATTACAAGGCAAAATTGACAGGCCAGATGACAGCAGCTGAGTACAAGGATTACTATGACAACGGGTATAAGACAGATGTATCTGCTATAAAAATCACTGACAAGACCATGGAATTCACCACAAATGGGGAAACTAAAAAATACACCTACAAGTATGTAGGGAAGAAGATTTTGACCTATAAGAAGGGCAATCGCGGGGTTCGCTACATGTTTGAAGCAACAGATGAAAACGCTGGGCAGTTTAAATATGTGCAGTTCAGTGACCATAACATTGCTCCAGTGAAGACCGAGCATTTCCACATCTTCTTTGGTGGAGAAAGTCAAGAAAAACTCTTTGATGAGTTGGAAAATTGGCCAACCTACTATCCAGAAGATTTGTCGGGTCAAGAAATTGCCCAAGAGATGTTGGCACATTAAGATGATAAATAAGGTTGGGCAGGTATGTCCAGCCTTTTACATTATGTGGCTTTAAGCCTCGTCTCGCTCCGATAGGTGTGATATACAAATAAACCGCCCGCTATGCGGGTGCGCATCGACTGTTATACAAAAAAATCTCCAAACGCTATACAATAAAGGTGTTCAAGCCTACTGTAAAGCGAAAGGAGAAAAGCATGGCACTCAGGCACATAGTTTATCACACACAAAATGGATGTGTTCTATCACATTGTGTTTACCCCTAAGTATAGACGAAAAGTCATTTATAATCAATATAGAAGCAGTTTAGGCGAGATATTTCGCCGATTATCCAGTTACAAAGGAGTAAAAATTATAGAAGGACATATGATGCCTGACCATGTTCATATGTTAGTGTTGATACCTCCAAAACTTTCGATTTCCGAATTTATGGGTTACTTGAAGAGTAAGAGTGCTTTGATGATTTTTGATAAACACGCTAATTTGAAATATAAGTACGGAAATCGTAAGTTTTGGGCTCGAGGATATTACTTGAGCACAGTTGGATTGAATGAGAAAACTGTAGCGAAGTACATACGAGAGCAAGAGAAAAATGACATTGCAGTTGATAAGTTGAGTGTTAAGGAATACGAAGATCCGTTCTCGGACGGAGGTTTCAGAACACGCTAAAAGCCCGTTGAACGGGCTATAGTCTAGTCATTAAGCAGCCTGAACACCGTTCAGTGAGCGTCTTTAGACGCGGCTGGAGGGAATCGCCTTACAGGCGGTGTACAAGCCACCCGTTTGATGGGTGGTCATGATTTTTAGTGATTATAGAAGCCAAGTTCTTGGCACCCCAACGGGGTGTTTTTCATGAGCTTGGAAACAAGAAAGCTAGTTGGGACTAGGCAGAAATCGGTTATCCTCATTCCTTTATTTCTAGGTTCGGGCTAAAATAATCCACTGTATTATTTTACTCCCACCCCCCGCATGTTGACTACCTTTCACAACTCTCAATTGTGAAAGGTTGGAAATAAGGCTAGCGAGGAAATATTCACTAGCATTTTCTAATAAAATGTTGATTTATCAACGTTTTACAAACTAGACAACTACTGTGTCAAACTGTTAAAACCACGTAACGTAACGAGGTAAGAGACTTTTTATACGATGTGCCGTTAAGCTCAGCCTCTGAAGTTATTTCAATTCTTTCTTTTTGAATAAGTAGAAGCTACTTGCTAGGTAGATAATCGTAAAAAAGCAAGCGATGATTGTGCTAGCAGTCCAATTTGTATCCATATTTTGTAAAGCGCGAAATAAGAAAATGTCATTGGGAATAGAAATATGAAGAAGATTATTTGTAATGAGATCTAGGACATTATCGAAAAGAAGGGCAATGAGAATAAAGGAAAGATAGGCCTGATTGATTTTGTTAAAGGCGATAAAGAGAGTGGAAGAAAGCAGGATAATGCAGATGTAAAGAGGGACTTGGTGGATAAAAATTAACCAAATAGTTGCCAGTTCAACTTGACCTCCTAAAAACATACGAACGAGTGTTGCCAGACTGTAAGAGAATAGGATGTATAGTAGGTTGATAACAAGATTTGTGAGAATTTTGTAGAGAAAAATAGCATTTCGTTTTTGTTTTTTGACAATGAGATTATTAATTGTTCGGTGATGGAAATCTTCTCCAAATAGGAGATTTGTAGGAGCAAGAAAAAAGAGTGGAAGAAACTGTGTCAATAGCTGAATTAGGTTGTAGGAATCCTCCTTTGAAGGGCTACTGCTGAGTAAAAAGGCAGATAGTAGTGATAAGGCAAATAGGATTGAAAGGGATAAAATCAGTTTTCTTTCTTTTAGGATACGATAAAGGTCTGCTTTAAGATAATTCATTGCTAGATTCTCCTTCTTGAATGAGTTGTAGATAGTAGCTTTCAAAAGCGATTTTCTTATTGAAAATTGCTTTTAGTTCAATGCGTTCGTGAATTAGCTGTGCTATGAGGGACATAATCTCTGTTTCCTTTGGAAGAATGAGGTAATCATTTTCCTCTTGGAATGAAATGTCTTGTTTTTGCAGAAGAATTTTAGTTGCTTCAAGATTGGTTGTTGCTAGATAGAGTTTTTCTTCTAGTTCTTGTTGGAGTTCTGTTTTTGAAAATTGTCGTAAGACTTTCCCTTTATGCATGATAATATATCGATCTACGACTAATTCTAATTCTGATAAGATATGGCTAGAGATTAAAATAGTCATGTTGTACTGTTCACGTAGAGTAAGAATGATATTTCGCATATCTCGGATACCTGCGGGGTCTAAGCCGTTGATCGGTTCATCGAGAATGAGAAAATCTGGACGATCCAAGATAGCCATAGCAATCGCTAGTCTTTGCCGCATACCAAGGGAAAAATCCTTAGCTTTCTTGTGTGGATTAACCTCTTGGAGACCAACTATTTCAAGAGTTTCTTCAATAATCTGCTGTCTATTTTTTAATCCTAGTTGTAGGGCAATATAGTGAAGATTTCCTTCCGCTGAGAGATTTGGTTGCAGAGCAGGTGATTCAATGAGTGCACCGATGCGATAGGGTTGGGATGAAAAAATTTCACCGGATGTTGGTGCGATTAGACCAGAGAGGATTCGCAAAAGAGTCGTCTTTCCTGCTCCATTTTCTCCGACAAGACCACAGATTTCCCCTTTTTGAATGGAGAAGGAAATGTGGTTGACAGCCTTTTGAGAGGCATACTGTTTTGTTAAGGATTGTAAGGTTAAAAGTGTGGACATGTTGTCTCCTTTCCAATTTCTATTAAACTAGAACTATGGTATACTATTTTTTAACTGAAATAGATTTTATTACATATCTGTAAAGAGGTGTTACATGAAAGAACAGTATGGAAAAGTTTTTAAAATTATTCGAGAATCAAAGAATATGTCTTTAAAAGAGGTCGCTGGAGATTTTGTAACTCCTGCTCAGTTATCACGTTTTGAGAATGGAAAGAGCAATCTGACGGTTGATACATTTTTCCATTGTTTGAATAATATGGATGTTTTGCAGGGAGAGTTCTCAACTTTTTATAATACTTATTATCAAGATGAAGATGTGAGAACTTCTAAAGAACTATATTTAGCTATAGAATCCCGTAATATTGAATTTTTTCAAAGGTATATTAAAGATTATGAAAAAAGATATGGAGATTATAAGAGAAAGTCAGATAGACTGATGATTGCGGTTTTTCATGTTTTTATGAATAGATGTGACCCATCTATTATTATTCCTGAAGAAGAGAAGAGAGTGATTACAGATTATTTGATGTCTATTGATGAGTGGTGCAGATATGAGTTATGGATATTAAGTAATTGTGCTCGTTCTCTAAGTACAAAAACGTTAGAAATTTTAGGTATGGAAGTAATAAAACGCAGTCAGTTTTATGATAATATTGAGGAAAATGCGAGAAAAACGTATGGATTATTATTAAATATAACAGGTCATTTATTAGATAGAAAAGAAGAACGAGTCGCTTCTAAGTTTATTAAGATGTTAGATAGCGCGAATATGCTAGAAACATACATGTTAGAAAGGTTACAGTTAAAATTTTGTAAAGCACATTTACGTTATTTACAGGGAGTTGTAGGAGGTTTAGATGAGATGAAGGAGTGTAAGCATATAATGGAGTTTTTGGATTGTTATGAGCTATCTATTCAAATTTCTGATACAATCAGCCAACTTACAGATATGTAACGATTTTAAAATGAATTGATTTTTCCTGTAGAATGATTCTTGTAAGTCTTACAAACAACAAGCATATATTTATCATCCATTGGAGGGAAAATCATGAAAAAATTATTAGCCGTTATATTATTAGTGGGAATTAGTTTTGTGTCAATATTTCATTTTGTTAAACCATCATTAGAAAAGCCAATGAATACTAAATTTATTCCATTTGGGAAGGTTGACTTTTCCGATGATTATGATGATTATAATTCTGATTATGATACAGATGACTCGGATGATATTACCAGTCGATTTGGAAATTTTATTAAGAATCACAAAACTCCGTTTTCTAAAACAATTGAAAGATAGTTGTCTTCTTCTTTTGAGCATGAAAAGATAATGAAAAAGAAATGGAAAATACCCTAGTAGGGTATAACTCGCCTGTTTATTTCTAGGCTCGTGAAAAAACGAGGTTGAGACAAAAGTCTCTTACCTCGTTACGCTACATAGTAGTAGTTGTCTGGTTTGTAAAATGTTGATAAATCAACCACCCGTTTGACGGGTGGTCATGATTTAAAAATATAGTGAATGAAATAAAGGTTAGGACATCGTTCATTCACTTTGATGAATGCCAGACCTAGCTGTGTTCCTTACCTTGTCCTATTTTTCTCAATCCATGATAGAATAAGAAACAATCAATAGCTTTCTTTGGTGAAAAAATAATCAGACTTGACAAAAGTTGTTTACAAGTGTAAACTAAATATATAGATTACAATTGTAAATGAAGGGAGCTGCAATGAACATCAGTCAGGCAGAGTGGCAGGTCATGCGAGTGCTGTGGGCCTATCCCAATAGTCGTAGTAGTGAGGTAGTGACGCGTTTGGAAGAGGATTTTGCTTGGAAGCCAGCGACGGTCAAAACATTGCTCAATCGCCTAAAAGGCAAGGGCTTGATCCAAATGGAAAAACGGGAAGGCAAGTTTTATTACCGAGCAGAGGTGGCAGAGGAGCAGCATTTGCAGGATGAATGGCATTCTTTTTTTGAAAATGTCTGTCAGACCAAGCATGGGGAGCTTTTATCTTCCATGGTAGCAGAAGCTAGTTTGAGTGCGAGTGCTATCAAGGATCTCATAGAGCTGCTAGAAAAACGCCTAGAAACGGCTCCGAGTCAGGTGATATGTGCTTGTTCAAAGGGGCAGTGCTCGTGTCATCATGCGTGTGAGAGGAAGTGAGGATATGGGAAAACAGGAATATCGAGTTACAGGAATGACTTGTGCCTCCTGTGCGATGACGGTTGAGATGGTCGCGCGTGAGTTAGATAGCATTGATCAAGCGGCTGTTAACTTAGCAACGGAAACTTTAACGGTCATTTCAAAGGATGGATTTGACAAGGCAGAGCTTGAAAAGGCGGTATCTGAGGCTGGCTATCGGCTAGTAGAACCTGAACTTGCCAAGGGAAAGGAGGAAAAAGAGGAGCAGTTAGTCCGTATGCGAAGGAGCTTATTGGGACTTGCCATGCTTACCCTTCCTTTGCTCTATCTATCCATGGGAGGGATGCTAGGTCTTTCCTTGCCAAATGTTTCTGACAAAATGCTCGTGCTCTGGCAGTTTCTCCTGACTCTGCCAGTGCTGTATCTGGGACGAGGATTTTATAGCCGAGGATTTCGGCATTTAATCAAGCGTCATCCGAATATGGACAGTTTGATTGCGGTGGGGACTGGTGCAGCTTTTCTTTACAGCCTGCGGTCAATGGCTGAAGTTTTTTCTGGAAATCATGGAGCTCTTCATCATCTCTATTTTGAATCGGTGGCGGTGATTATCAGTCTGGTTTTTCTGGGGAAATATTTGGAATTCTTAGCCAAAGGACGGACTTCTCAGGTGATTGAACAATTGATGGATTTACTGCCTCAGACTGCTCAAGTATGGAGAAATGAAACTTGGCAGACCATAAAGAGTGAGGATATTTTAAGAGGAGATCGAATTCGTGTCAGGGCAGGTGAGCGTATGCCTGTGGATGGCGTAGTGCTTTCTGGGGAAACCTATGTGGATGAGTCCATGATGACAGGAGAAAGCCTGCCCGTAGCCAAAAAAGTAGGGGACCGGATTACCAGTGCCACGGTCAATCAACTGGGGCTGATTGAATACCAAGCGACCCAGGTCGGAGAGGAGACAACGCTAGCACAAATTCGGCGTTTGATTGAGCAAGCTCAAGGGTCTAAGGCACCGATTGCAGCCTTGGGAGACAAGATTGCCTTGTATTTTGTTCCGACTGTTTTATTACTTGGCTTGGTTGCGGGGCTATTTTGGCTTGCGATGGGGGAGAGCCTTGATTTTGCCTTGTCGATTTTTGTATCGGTCTTGGTGATTGCCTGTCCGTGTGCTTTGGGCTTGGCCACTCCGACTGCGATCATGGTGGGAACAGGCAAGGGTGCTGAAGCTGGCATTCTCATCAAGTCAGCAGCAAGCTTAGAGGGCTTGTCCCAAGTGGATACCCTGGTATTAGACAAGACAGGGACACTGACAGTGGGCCATCCTGTGCTGACAGATATTCATGTCTCGGGAGACCTTTCTGAAAACGACTTACTTCAGCTGGTGGCTAGCAGTGAGCAATACTCAGAGCACCCCTTGGCACAGGCTTTCATGACAGCAGCCAAGGAGCGACAGATAGAACTCCTCCCAGTAGAGGACTTTCGTGTCATCCCGGGGCAGGGTTTGTCTGCAAAGGTCAATGAGCAAACTTTGCTAGTGGGAAATTCTAGGCTTTTGGCGTCTCACGGGGTGGCTATGAATGAGAGAGCAAAAGGTGAAATGCTTGCCGAGGATGGGAAAACTGTGATGTTTGTCGCCCTAAATCATACCTATGTCGGATGTTTGGCAGTGGCAGATGCGGTCAAAGAGGGCAGCAGAGAAGCCATTTCCCATCTCAAAACGATAGGGAAAGAGTTGATTATCTTGACAGGGGATAACGAAAAAACGGCCCATGCTCTGGCAAAATCTCTAGGAATCAATCAAGTAATCGCTCAAGTCTTGCCAGATGGAAAAGCGAGGGAAATTGAGAAGATCCAGGCAGAGGGTCGCCGTGTAGCCATGGTTGGTGATGGCATCAATGATGCTCCCGCCTTGGTGCAGGCAGATGTGGGGATTGCGATTGGGGCAGGAGCTGACATTGCGATGGAATCTGCGGACATTGTCCTCATGCATAGCGATGTACGAGATGTATCCAAGGCCTTTCGGCTCAGTCAGTTGACCCTAAAGACAATTAAGGAAAATCTCTTTTGGGCTTTTGCCTATAATGTTCTAGGAATTCCTTTGGCCATGGGGCTTTTCCATCTCTTTGGCGGTCCTTTGTTAAATCCCATGTTTGCAGGGCTAGCAATGAGTTTTAGCTCAGTCTCAGTCGTCCTAAATGCCCTTCGTCTCCGTCGTCGAACACTCACAATCTAGAAAGGAAATTTTTATGAAACAAACCGTACATCTTCATCATTTATCTTGTGACCATTGTGTCAATCGTGTCACCGAACGCTTCCTAGCCTTGGACGGTGTCATTCAGGTCACGATTGACCTTCCTAGTCAAACAGCAGTGGTGGATACCCAGCAAGTCCGCACCAAGGAAGAGTATCAAGCAGCACTTAACAAAACGATTTATCAGATTTTGGAAGTGACAGATTAACAAACAAGCAGTTGGTATAAAAGTCCAAATCCAACACTCATTAAACTTCAAAAATAGCCCTTGTATGTAGAATTATTTATTTTTAGTATAAAGTAGAGTAAGCTAAGTGAGGAAAATAGGGCGTTTTCCATTGTTAGTTTACGTGGAAACTTTCTAATACTGGTCAAAAATCAACATCTGACATCGTTCACTCACCTTGCTTCAATAGTCCAGCGGACTGTTGAAGGTTGGAAATAGGAGACTAGGCCAAAAGTCCCTAATCTTATTTTGTAGAGTTAACAGCTTAACGCAGTAGTTGTCTGGTTTGTAAAACGGTGATAAATCAACATTCTACAAACCGCGTCAACCTTGAGGTTTGTAGGACACAAGCTAGGCTAGTTTTATCGATCACCTTCCACAATTTTCAATTATGGAACCTAGTTAGAGTTTGATGTTTATAGAGTGTAAGAAAGCAGCAAAATGCTACTGTTGATTTTCAATAGGGATAAATAAAAAAGCGAACAAAACTAGTTTTCTGGTTTTCAGAATTCTGTCTTGTTCGTTTTTTATCTCTCATTTCTCAACAGAGCGTTTTAGAAATTGTTTTTGATATGTTGCCCTCTTTTAAAGGTATCTAGCCCTTGCTCAAAGCTGGTTGAAGGAGCCTTTACCGTAATGGTCTGCAAAGTCAAGGGATGGGTAAAGGTGAGCTTATAAGCATGGAGCAGGAGTCGCCCTTGGGCGTGTGGATGGTAGAGTGGATCGCCCAGGATAGGATGTCCGTGGTGGGAGAGGTGGACACGGATTTGATGGGTACGCCCTGTTTTTAGTCGGCACTGGACAAGCGAGGTCGTGGGAAAGGTTTTGAGGGTTTGAATGTGGGTTTCAGCATACTGTCCTGCTCGGTTATCGACCAAGCGTTTTCTTCGATCATGGCGGTCACGTCCGATTTTATCCTTGTAGACGAGGGATTTGGCAGAGAGTTTTCCCTCCACTAATGCCCAATATTCTCTAGAAATACGCTTGTCTTCTAAAAGACGGTTGAGAATGGGGAGGATAAAGGGATTTTTGGCAAAGAGAACAGCTCCGCTGGTCTCCTTATCAAGGCGATGAACGACATAGCAAGTCTGCTGAACATGGGCAGAGACATGATTGAGCAGAGCGAGCTCAGTTGCATCATTTCCGTGTGTTTTCATACCTTCTGGTTTATTGACAATGATGATATGTTCGTCTTGATAGAGTTCTTCGACTAGGCTAGGCTCTCCAAATGGAATGGTCTTTGGAGGATAGTCCTCTTCATCAAAAATCAACGTCAAATCGTCTCCGGCATTGAGTTTCGTTTGCCAATGGGAAAATTGCTCGTTGATGAGGACATGTTTTTTGGTTCGTAGAAAATGCCTGATTTTCCGTGGAATGAGGAGTTGCTCCTCAAGTACTTCTTTGAGGGTTAAGGAGTGCCAGTTTTTTGGAATTGTCATGTGAATCTTCATGCCTTTATTGTAGCAAAAAGGAGGAAGATTGGGAAGAAAATCTTAAAAAATCCTAAAAGAGCAGGCTTTTGGACGGTTCTTTCTTGTAGGCAGTCTGATAAGGTGGTAAAATATAGCTATGAAGAAGATACGAGAATTAGTTGAACAAGCGATTGATTATTTTAAAGAAGACGAGAAACCAGCAAAACCTGTCGCAGAAGAGGTTGAGTTGAAAGAGGAAGAGTTGGAGCCGAGCTTTAGCCGTTCTGGGAAAGCAGGACGGAAGAAGTCGGCAACTCAGCATCCATTTCGCCGTTTTTGGCGGAAGTACCACCTGACCAAGATCGTGTTGATTACAGGTCTTGGAGTGAGTTTGTTGGTTGGGGGCTACCTCTTTTATGTGGCTAAGACGACCAATGTCAAGGACTTGCAAGATGCCCTTAAAGCAACGACTATCATCTATGACCGCGAGGGCAATGAGGCAGGCAGTCTATCTGGGCAAAAAGGGACCTATGTGGAGCTGTCGGAGATTAGCAAGGACATGCAGGATGCGGTTATTGCAACGGAGGACCGAAGTTTCTACAAAAACAGCGGGATTAACTACCAGCGTTTCTTTTTAGCTATCTTGACAGCGGGCCGTTCTGGTGGGGGGTCGACCATTACCCAGCAGTTGGCGAAAAATGCCTATCTCTCACAAGACCAGACCATTGAACGCAAGGCCAAGGAATTTTTCCTAGCTCTGGAATTGACGAAAAAATATAGCAAGGATCAGATTTTGACCATGTACCTCAACAACTCCTATTTTGGAAATGGTGTTTGGGGGGTAGAAGATGCGAGTAAAAAATACTTTGGCGTGTCTGCCAGTCAGCTGACCTTGGATCAGGCAGCGACCTTGGCTGGTATGCTTAAAGGTCCTGAGATTTACAATCCACTTTATTCCATCGAATATGCGACCAACCGCAGGGATACAGTGCTGCAAAATATGGTCGCAGCAGGGATGATTGAGCAGGGAAGGGCTGATGACGCGGCAGGTCAAGACATGGCTAGTCAGCTTTCAGATACCTATGAAGGAAAGGTCAAGGATTATAGTTATCCATCGTATTTTGATGCGGTTATCAATGAAGCGGTGCAGAAATATGGACTTAAAGAAGCGGATATTGTGAACAATGGCTATCGCATCTACACCGAGCTGGATCAAAATTACCAGGCAAGCATGCAGGTTATTTATAACAAGGCAGAGCTGTTTCCAGTGGCGGCAGATGGCAGTCATGCTGAGTCAGGGAGTGTAGCCTTGGATCCTCAGACTGGGGGCGTTCGTGGTTTAGTTGGGCGGGTCAATAGTGATATTGATGCTGAATTTCGGATGTTTAACTATGCGACCCAGTCTAGTCGCAGTCCAGGCTCCACAATCAAACCACTATTGGTATATAGTCCTGCGGTGGCTGCGGGCTGGTCCATTGACCAAGAATTGGATAATACCACAACGACTTATGGCAACTATACTGTTCAAAACTATGCAGGCATTCAAACAGCCCCGACCATTCCGATGTATCAGGCTTTGGCGGATTCTCTGAATATTCCAGCAGTGGCTGTGGTCAATGAATTAGGCTTGAACAAGGCTTTCGAATATGGAAAGAAATTTGGTCTTTCTATGGACAAGGTCGATCAGACTTTGGGGGTTGCTCTGGGAGGTGGTGTCGCAACCAATCCTTTGCAAATGGCACAAGCCTACGGAACCTTTGCAAATGGTGGGGTTATGAATGATGCCCACTTGATTACCAAGATTGAAAATGCCAGTGGACAAGTCGTGAAGACCCACAAGGCTAGTGCGACTAGAATTCTCAACAATGCGGTAAATGACAAGATGACCAGCATGATGCTAGGAACGTTTAGTAACGGTACTGGAATTTATGCAGCTCCGTACGGCTACACGATGGCAGGAAAGACTGGGACCACAGAAACGGATTTTAACCCAGATGTCGTTGGGGATCAGTGGGTCATTGGGTATACCCCAGATGTCGTGATTAGCCATTGGCTAGGATTTCCAAAAACAGACGAGGAGCATTATCTGACTGGGACTAGTGCCAATGAAGCCTCGACTATTTTTCGAAGTCTCGCTAATAGCATTCTTCCTTATACGGATGGCACCAGCTTTGCGGATAAAAATGCCTATGCCCAAAATGGCATAGCACCGGTGAATCTTGAAGGTACAGATGGCGTTACGCAGCAAGAGACTTCAGATATTTTAAAAGAAGTGCAGGATAAGGCACAAAATCTTGTCGAGCAAGCAAGAGAAGCTTTAGAAAATGCTCAATTACCTGAAAAAGCAAAGAATCTCTGGGATCAGATTAGAGGATTTTTCCAGCCAGAATAAAGAAACTTGTCAAACCAAGGAAAACTTGCTATAATAGGGTGAATGGAGGCGTTATGGCATTAAAAAAAGCAAGTCTGGCGTGTGCGGTTTGTGGATCGAGAAACTACTCAATTAAGCTCAGTAGTACGCCAAAACCAAAGCGTCTAGAAGTGAATAAATTCTGTAAGCATTGCAGCAAATATACGATACATAAAGAAACCAGATAGGAGATTCGCGTGAGATTTATCGCAGATACATTTCGAGTGCTGAGAGATACTTCTTGGCCTACAGGAAAGCAAAGTTGGAAGGATTTTATTTCTGTTATAGAATACACAGCCTTCTTTGTCGTTATTATCTATTTATTTGACATTCTTGTTTCGCGAGGATTGTTAAACTTGCTTCATATTTTTTAATAGCAAAGATCTCGTCAGTTATCAGGCGAGATTTTTTGATAAAAAACTGCTCATGGAGCAGATTTTGTGATATAATGAGGATAAGAATATCAGAAAAGCCCCAGGCTTTTTTATTATACGAAAGGAAGAACTCATGGATAGTTTTGACAAAGGCTGGTTTGTCCTCCAAACCTACTCAGGATATGAGAACAAAGTAAAGGAAAATCTCCTTCAACGGGCACAAACCTACAATATGCTGGAGAATATTTTGCGGGTGGAAATTCCAACGCAAACCGTTCAAGTGGAGAAAAATGGGAAAAGCAAGGAAATCGAAGAAAATCGTTTCCCAGGGTATGTCTTGGTGGAAATGGTTATGACCGATGAGGCTTGGTTTGTCGTGCGAAATACGCCAAACGTTACAGGGTTTGTCGGCTCCCACGGAAATCGTTCCAAACCAACTCCTTTATTGGAAGAGGAAATTCGCAATATCTTGATTTCTATGGGACAAACTGTGCAGGAATTTGATGTAGATGTGCGCGTGGGAGATACCGTTCGTATTATTGACGGTGCCTTTACGGACTATACAGGGAAAATCACTGAAATTGACAATAATAAGGTGAAAATGGTTATTTCTATGTTTGGAAATGATACGATTGCAGAAGTGAATTTGAGCCAGATTGCAGAGCTGTAAGCTAGAAAAAACATTATTTCTTGATGAACTCACTGAAAAAGTCAAAGTGATAAAAGATATAAGGAATTATCGCCTATAAACTTTAAAATAAAAAGATAAAAACCGCATGATGGATACGTAATCTCTTTCGAGAAAGAACCATCATGTGGTTTTTATCTTTTATTTTTGATCAAAAGACTTTTTAGTAGGCTCCTCCTTGCTTGATAACCCTTTTTGTTCATTCTTGGGGTGTTTTGTACGCCAGTGGACTCTAATGATGAAGTAGAGATTGTAGGCAATGGCAATCGCGCAGAGCCAAAAAGCGAAGAAGAGGACAGTATTTGCGACCATAGGGGAAATCATTTTTAATAGCTTTAAAGCGAGGAAGAAGAGGAGAAAAGATAGGACAGGATGTTTTTTCATGGAAATCACACTTTCTGCTTGAGCCTGGTGTTTGGAATAGCTTAAAGTTTCTTCTCCTTTTATTCTATCACAATGGCTAAAAAATATCGACTTCTAATGGTGAATTGGATAAAAAATAAGAACCTCCTTCTACAGAAGGAGGTTCTTATCCGATAAACAAATGAAAAAAGGCGGTAGACGGATTTGAACCGACGATCAAGCTTTTGCAGAGCCGTGCCTTACCACTTGGCTATACCGCCACGACTACTACTTATTGTACCTTATAATTGTCCAATCGTCAACCTCATTTGAAAAAAATTCACAAAAAAGTAATATAACTTACTCCTTCCTTGGGAAATTTCTTGTAAGCGAATGGGGAGAAAAACGCTAGAAGATAGGGGGATTTGCTTGTTTTTAGAACGCAATTTTGAAAAGCTTTTCAAAATTGGAAAAAAGTTCCTATAAATCTTAGCATTTCTATAAATCTTATGATAAAATAAGGGAAAAGGAGGAATTTTCTATGGAAATTAGGCGGAAAAAAGGGAAATGGTTTGATGAAACTGGAGCCGAATTGTCCCCAGATGAGATTAGAGGCATTATTGCTCAAATTCATGAGGATTTGGAGGAGGATTTAGCCGATACGGGCTTTGAAGGGATGATTAAGACTGTGGCAAAGAAGGCTATCAAGTATGCTCCTCATATTGTGCGTTATGACATGGCAGATAGTGAGGAAACCGATCAAAACTCAGAAGCAATAGATGATTTACAAGAAGAGTTAGCAGATAAACGCGAGGAAATCAAGGATATTGAAGAAGAGCTGAAGGAATTGCAAGGCGAATTAGAACGCCTAATCGAGGAAAAAGAAACGCTCGAAGAGGAGTGCTTACGCTTGCAAGACGAGTTGGCAAAACTAAAGGGGTAGGATATGAAAGGTTTCGGAAAAGGTTTAGCAGTTGTTTTGTTGGGTGCGAGCTTACTGGCAGCTTGTGGAACAAAAACAAGGGTATCAAAGCAACAGACCGGTAGTGACAAGCAAGAACAAGCGAGTTCGTCCTCCTCTGTGGATGAAGCAAAGAAAAAAGAGGAACAAGCTAAGTTGGAAAAAGAGGCTTATGCTTCCGTTTTTTCCGATTATGAGTTGATGTTGCAGGTAGCAAAAACCGATGGTGCGGTATATGAAAAAGTCGGAAAGATTTTGCCAAACTTGAAACATCCCATCAATTCATGGGTAGTAGAGAGTCTTTTGGCTACCCCGTCCAATCAGCGCTACGCCCTCTATGATGTTGATGGCAATGGAACGAAGGAGCTGCTTACGGCTTCGATCAGCGACAATCAATCCATTTTTGTGACAGGGATTTATTACCAAAAACAAGGGCAACCGACTTTATTAGCACAAGGCTTTGTTGCGGGAAATGGTGGAGCTCGTAGTAGCTTTAATCTCTATAAGGATGGGACGGTTTTATCCATTGGTTGGAGTTCAGGAACTGGAGATGGGATTGGTCTGCTTTATCAGTTGAGTAAGGATGGAGGAGAAGCCCAAAAAATCGAGGAGCAAGATTTTCGTGTCGTTGGTTCGGATGCGAGTGCTGTTTTCGGCAAAAGTAGTGACCTGAAAATTGACGTAGATAGCTTAGAGTGGCAGATGTTTGATCAGCTAGAAACTCCTTCAGAAGCTGAAAAGAGCTCATCGGCACAGGGAATTTTACCAGAAGAGTTATCCAATCTAGCAGGAACTTGGACAGGACAGGTATCACGAGCAAGTGAGACCGCCTCTATAAAGATGACTATCTCGCCAGATGGTCAAGTGACCAGCGATGTGAATGGCTATTCTTCCAGTAGTCGTTTTGAGGGGGTGGAAGAAGTAGGTCCGAACACCTATCGTTACGTCACTTCACCAGGAAGTTATAGTTCTGCGTTAACACCTAGTTTAGGTGTAGGGGGTGTAGGGGTAAAATATGACTATGGATTTAAACTGGAAGGAAATCAGTTGACTATCTTAATTTGGGAGGCTCGAAGTGATGTAGCCTTTGACTATACAAAACCCATGTCATCATCAGTAGTATTGACGAAATAGAGCTTGAAAAAAAGCAAAAGATATGCTATAATTGTACCAATTATTTGTCGTCTGCTTTATTTGAAATATTGTCCATATAAAGCGAACAGCAGTTAAATCAACCTTTAGAGAGTCCGATTTAGCTGCTCTTTTTGTGCCTATTTTTCAGAAAAAGGATGTTTGTTACAGAAACTTAAATTTTCTAAAAATATTTGCAAGAGGACAAATGGAAGGTTTCACAAGGGTGAAAAGGTCTATGAAAGCAGACGCTGGACCTTCTTTGCTGGATGAAACAAGGAAGAATGACTTCCGTAATCTAAGGATACCTAGGTAAAAGCTGGATGAAAAGATAGATGTTTCTGTGTAAAGGTCTATCTCTCCAATTTGTATGGCTTTGTAGACCAGGGTATCTCATCATTGAACTCGGGCTAAAAGCTCCACAAAAATAGATTTCCTTGCGTTCATAGAATGCATCGTTCATCTCCTATTTTGCGTGGTTTTTACGCCCATAGTATCTTATACAAAGGAGTTAGAAACTTGGCAGGACATGAAGTTCAGTACGGCAAGCACCGTACGCGTCGTAGTTTTTCAAGAATCACAGAGGTTCTTGATTTACCAAATTTGATTGAAATCCAAACCGATTCATTCAAGGATTTTTTGGACCATGGCTTGAAAGAGGTCTTTGAGGATGTACTTCCGATTTCAAACTTTACAGATACCATGGAATTGGAATTTGTAGGCTATGAAATCAAGGAGCCAAAATATAGTTTGGAAGAAGCTCGTATCCACGATGCCAGCTACTCTGCACCTATTTTTGTGACTTTCCGTTTGATCAATAAAGAAACCGGTGAAATCAAGACCCAAGAAGTTTTCTTTGGTGATTTTCCAATCATGACTGAAATGGGAACCTTCATCATCAATGGTGGTGAGCGGATTATCGTTAGTCAGTTGGTTCGTTCGCCAGGCGTTTATTTCAATGATAAGGTTGATAAAAACGGGAAGATTGGCTATGGTTCAACGGTAATTCCAAACCGTGGAGCTTGGCTAGAGTTGGAGACGGACTCAAAAGATATTGCCTACACACGGATTGACCGGACGCGTAAAATTCCGTTTACAACCTTGGTTCGTGCGTTAGGATTCTCTGGGGATGATGAAATCTTTGACATCTTTGGAGATAGCGAGTTAGTTCGCAACACCATTGAAAAAGACATTCATAAAAATCCAATGGATTCTCGGACAGACGAGGCCTTGAAAGAAATCTATGAACGCCTTCGTCCGGGTGAGCCTAAGACAGCAGAAAGTTCACGTAGCCTTTTGATTGCTCGTTTCTTTGACCCACGTCGCTATGATTTAGCAGGTGTTGGACGTTACAAGGTTAATAAAAAGTTAAGCGTGAAAACACGTTTGCTCAATCAAACCATTGCAGAGCCCTTAGTGGATCCTGAAACAGGTGAAATCCTTGTCGAAGCTGGAACAGTGATGACACGCAGTGTGATTGATAGCATTGCAGAGCATTTGGATGGTGATTTGAATAAGATCGTTTATATTCCAAATGATTCAGCAGTATTAACTGAGCCAGTCACTCTTCAAAAATTCAAAATTGTGGCACCGACAGATCCAGAACGCGTGGTGACCATTATTGGCAATGCCAATCCAGATGATAAGGTGCGTGTGGTGACACCGGCTGATATCTTGGCAGAGATGAGCTACTTCTTGAACCTGGCAGAAGGGCTTGGTCGTGTTGATGATATTGACCACCTTGGAAATCGTCGGATTCGTGCGGTTGGGGAATTGCTTGCTAACCAAGTGCGTCTTGGTCTTTCTCGGATGGAGAGAAATGTGCGTGAGCGGATGAGTGTTCAGGACAACGAAGTGTTGACTCCGCAACAAATCATCAATATTCGCCCTGTCACAGCAGCGATTAAAGAATTCTTTGGGTCATCTCAGTTGTCACAGTTCATGGACCAACACAATCCATTGTCTGAGTTATCTCACAAACGTCGTTTGTCAGCCTTGGGACCTGGTGGTTTGACTCGGGACCGTGCTGGTTATGAGGTTCGGGACGTGCATTACACGCATTACGGTCGTATGTGTCCGATTGAAACGCCTGAGGGACCAAATATCGGTTTGATTAACAACTTGTCTTCCTATGGACATTTGAATCGCTATGGCTTTATCCAAACTCCTTACCGTCGTGTTGATCGTGAAAATGGTGTGGTTACTAATGACATCGTTTGGTTGACAGCTGACGAAGAAGATGAGTATATTGTAGCGCAGGCAAATTCGAAGTTAAATGAAAAAGGTGGCTTTGCAGAGAGCGTTGTTATGGGACGCCATCAAGGGAATAACCAAGAGTTTCCATCAAGCGAAGTAGATTTCATGGATGTATCGCCTAAGCAGGTAGTTGCCGTTGCGACAGCATGTATTCCTTTCCTTGAAAACGATGACTCCAACCGTGCCCTCATGGGTGCCAACATGCAACGTCAGGCTGTGCCATTGATTGATCCAAAAGCTCCTTATGTAGGAACGGGTATGGAATATCAAGCAGCCCACGATTCAGGAGCAGCAGTGATTGCCCAGCATAATGGAAAAGTCACCTATGCAGATGCAGACAAGGTTGAAGTTCGCCGTGAAGATGGATCGCTCGATGTTTACCACATCCAAAAATTCCGCCGTTCAAACTCAGGGACAGCTTATAACCAACGTACCTTGGTAAAAGTTGGCGATATCGTTGAAAAAGGCGATTTTATCGCAGACGGACCTTCTATGGAAAATGGGGAAATGGCACTTGGACAAAACCCAATCGTTGCCTACATGACCTGGGAAGGGTATAACTTCGAGGATGCGGTTATCATGAGTGAGCGTCTTGTGAAAGAGGATGTCTATACTTCTGTTCACTTGGAAGAATACGAATCAGAAACCCGCGACACCAAGTTAGGCCCTGAAGAAATTACTCGTGAAATTCCAAACGTTGGTGAAGATGCCCTTAAAAACCTTGACGAAATGGGAATTATCCGCATTGGTGCTGAGGTAAAAGAAGGCGATATCCTTGTTGGTAAAGTGACTCCGAAGGGTGAAAAAGACCTTTCAGCGGAAGAGCGTCTCCTTCATGCCATCTTTGGTGATAAATCTCGTGAAGTCCGTGATACGTCGCTTCGTGTGCCTCACGGTGCGGATGGTGTCGTTCGTGATGTGAAAATCTTTACCCGTGCTAACGGTGACGAATTGCAATCAGGTGTCAACATGCTGGTTCGTGTCTACATCGCTCAAAAACGGAAGATTAAAGTCGGAGATAAGATGGCGGGACGCCACGGAAATAAAGGGGTTGTCTCTCGTATTGTACCTGTTGAGGATATGCCATACCTTCCAGATGGAACACCGGTTGATATCATGTTGAACCCACTTGGGGTGCCATCTCGGATGAATATCGGTCAGGTTATGGAGCTTCACCTTGGAATGGCAGCTCGAAATCTCGGTATTCACATCGCGACACCAGTCTTTGACGGAGCAAGTTCAGAAGACCTGTGGTCAACAGTTAAAGAAGCTGGTATGGATAGCGATGCCAAGACTATTCTTTACGATGGACGGACAGGTGAGCCGTTTGATAACCGTGTGTCTGTTGGGGTCATGTACATGATCAAGCTTCACCACATGGTTGATGATAAACTTCACGCACGTTCGGTTGGACCATACTCTATGGTTACCCAACAGCCACTTGGTGGTAAAGCTCAATTTGGTGGACAACGTTTCGGTGAGATGGAGGTTTGGGCTCTTGAAGCTTATGGAGCTTCAAACGTTCTCCAAGAAATCTTGACCTACAAGTCTGATGATGTCAACGGTCGTTTGAAAGCCTATGAAGCTATTACCAAAGGAAAACCAATTCCAAAACCAGGTGTGCCAGAGTCATTCCGCGTATTGGTCAAAGAATTGCAATCACTTGGTCTTGATATGCGTGTCCTTGATGAAGATGATCAAGAAGTAGAACTTCGCGACCTCGATGAGGGAGAAGATGACGATGTTATCCATGTGGATGACCTTGAAAAGGCGCGTGAAAAAGCCGCTCAAGAAGCGAAAGCAGCCTTTGATGCGGAAGGAAAAGAAGAGCCAGTAGTCGAAACAAACGAAGACTAGGCACTATGTAGAAAATGAAGAAAGGTAAGAAATAGTGGTTGATGTAAATCGTTTTAAAAGTATGCAAATCACCCTAGCCTCTCCAAGCAAGGTCCGTTCGTGGTCTTATGGGGAAGTGAAGAAACCTGAAACAATCAATTACCGCACGCTAAAACCAGAACGGGAGGGCCTATTTGATGAAGTCATCTTTGGCCCAACCAAAGACTGGGAATGTGCCTGTGGAAAATACAAGCGAATTCGTTACAAGGGAATTGTTTGTGACCGCTGTGGGGTTGAAGTAACGCGTGCAAAAGTGCGTCGTGAGCGTATGGGGCATATCGAATTGAAAGCTCCAGTATCTCATATCTGGTACTTTAAAGGAATTCCAAGCCGCATGGGCTTGACGCTGGATATGAGCCCTCGTGCTCTTGAGGAAGTGATTTACTTTGCTGCTTATGTGGTGATTGATCCAAAAGATACACCACTTGAGCACAAGTCTATCATGACAGAGCGTGAGTACCGTGAGAAACTACGCGAGTACGGACATGGCTCTTTCGTGGCTAAAATGGGAGCAGAAGCGATTCAGGATCTTCTAAAACAAGTGGATTTGGAAAAAGAGATTCTAGCACTTAAAGAAGAGTTGAAAACGGCTTCTGGTCAAAAACGCATTAAAGCCGTACGTCGTTTGGATGTTTTAGATGCCTTTTATAAATCTGGGAACAAGCCTGAATGGATGATTTTAAATATCCTACCAGTCATTCCGCCAGATTTGCGTCCGATGGTTCAGTTGGACGGTGGACGTTTTGCAGCGTCAGACTTGAATGACTTGTACCGCCGTGTGATTAACCGGAACAATCGTCTGGCACGTCTCTTGGAGTTGAATGCTCCAGGGATCATCGTGCAAAATGAGAAACGGATGCTCCAAGAAGCAGTCGATGCTCTGATTGACAATGGTCGCCGTGGTCGTCCGATTACAGGTCCAGGTAGCCGTCCGCTGAAATCCCTCAGCCACATGCTGAAAGGAAAACAAGGACGTTTCCGTCAAAACTTGCTCGGAAAACGGGTTGACTTCTCAGGACGTTCCGTTATCGCTGTTGGTCCAACGCTTAAAATGTACCAATGTGGTGTGCCACGTGAAATGGCGATTGAGCTGTTCAAGCCATTTGTGATGCGTGAGATTGTTGCACGAGATATCGTTCAGAACGTAAAAGCTGCCAAACGCTTGGTGGAACGTGGCGATGAGCGTATCTGGGATATCTTGGAAGAAGTGATCAAAGAACACCCAGTGCTGTTGAACCGTGCACCGACCCTTCACAGACTTGGTATTCAGGCCTTTGAGCCAGTTCTCATTGATGGTAAGGCACTTCGTTTGCACCCGCTTGTGTGTGAGGCCTACAATGCCGACTTTGACGGAGACCAAATGGCGATTCACGTGCCGCTTTCTGAAGAGGCACAAGCAGAAGCACGTATTTTGATGCTTGCAGCGGAACACATCTTGAATCCAAAAGATGGAAAACCAGTTGTAACTCCGTCTCAGGATATGGTCTTGGGGAACTATTACTTGACCATGGAAGAAGCTGGCCGTGAAGGCGAAGGAATGGTCTTTAAGGACGCGGATGAAGCCGTTATGGCCTTGAAGAATGGTTATGTTCACTTGCATACGCGTGTTGGTATTGCGACAGACAGCTTAAACAAACCTTGGACAGAAGAACAAAAGCATAAGATTTTGTTAACAACAGTTGGGAAGATTCTTTTCAACGCCATCATGCCAGATGAATTCCCTTACCAACAAGAGCCAAACAATGCCAACTTGACAGAGGGTGTGCCGAGCAAGTATTTCTTAGCTTCTGGTCAGAATGCGAAAGAGGCTATCGAAGCTTTGGAGATTAATCCTCCGTTTAAGAAGAAAAACTTTGGAAATATCATCGCCGAAATCTTCAAGCGTTTCCGTACAACAGAAACGTCAGCCTTCCTTGACCGCTTGAAAGATTTGGGCTACCACCATTCAACCCTTGCTGGCTTGACAGTGGGGATTGCCGACATTCCTGTGGTGGATGACAAGGCAGAAATCATCGAAGAATCACACCATCGTGTTGAACAAATTACCAAACAATTCCGTCGCGGGATGATTACAGACGATGAGCGCTACAATGCTGTAACATCAGAATGGCGTGCAGCCCGTGAAAAATTGGAAAAACGCCTGATTGCCAACCAAGATCCAAAGAACCCAATCGTTATGATGATGGATTCTGGAGCCCGTGGTAACATCTCCAACTTCTCGCAGCTTGCGGGTATGCGTGGATTGATGGCTGCACCGAATGGTCGTATCATGGAGTTGCCAATCCTATCAAACTTCCGCGAGGGACTCTCTGTATTGGAAATGTTCTTCTCTACCCACGGTGCTCGTAAAGGGATGACCGATACGGCCTTGAAAACAGCCGATTCTGGTTATTTGACTCGCCGTCTCGTTGACGTTGCTCAAGATGTGATTATCCGTGAGGATGACTGTGGCACTGACCGTGGCCTTCTGATTCGTTCGATTACCGACGGTAAGGAAATGATTGAACCACTCGAAGAGCGTTTGAATGGTCGTTATACGAAAAAGACAGTCAAACATCCAGAAACAGGTGCTGTTATCATCGGTCCAAATCAGTTGATTACCGAAGATATTGCACGTGAGATTGTCAATGCTGGTGTAGAAGAAGTAACAATTCGCTCTGTCTTTACCTGTGACACTCGCCATGGAGTTTGCCGTCATTGTTACGGTATTAACTTAGCAACTGGTGATGCTGTTGAGGTCGGAGAAGCAGTGGGAACTATTGCCGCTCAGTCAATCGGTGAGCCTGGTACTCAGTTGACCATGCGTACCTTCCACACGGGAGGGGTTGCCTCAAATACTGATATCACACAAGGTCTTCCTCGTGTCCAAGAAATCTTTGAAGCCCGCAATCCGAAAGGGGAAGCGGTCATCACAGAAGTCAAGGGTGAAGTCACTGCCATCGAAGAAGACGCTTCTACTCGGACTAAGAAAGTCTTTGTGAAAGGTCAAACCGGTGAAGGGGAATACGTGGTGCCATTTACAGCCCGCATGAAAGTGGAAGTGGGCGATCAAGTCTCTCGTGGACAAGCCCTCACTGAAGGATCTATCCAACCAAAACACTTGCTTGCTGTGCGCGATGTTTTGTCTGTTGAAACCTACCTTCTTTCTGAAGTTCAAAAAGTATACCGCAGCCAAGGGGTAGAAATCGGAGACAAACACATTGAGGTTATGGTGCGTCAAATGATTCGCAAAGTGCGGATTATGGATCCAGGGGATACCGACCTTCTCATGGGTACCTTGATGGACATCACGGACTTTACCGATGCCAACCGAGATGTTGTCATTTCAGGTGGCGTTCCTGCAACAGCCCGTCCAGTCCTTATGGGAATTACCAAGGCCTCACTTGAAACCAACAGTTTCTTGTCAGCAGCTTCCTTCCAAGAAACAACGCGTGTTCTTACTGACGCAGCAATTCGCGGTAAGAAAGACCATCTCCTTGGATTGAAAGAAAATGTTATCATTGGTAAGATTATCCCAGCTGGTACAGGTATGGCTCGCTACCGTAACTTGGAACCACAAGCGGTGAATGAAGTCGAAATCATTGATCCAGAAGTCGTTACAGATGACCAAGTAGAAGAAGTGTCTACAGTGGAAACAGTAGTGGAAGATTAATACTTATCAACATTCAAAATCTGACCTCGTTAACTCACTGTGTTGAACGCTAGTTCTACTTGCAGTTTCGTTATCTAGTCAGATTAGGATAAACCTAAAAATCGCAGTGCTCTGTGCCTGCGATTTTTTCTATGCTGAAATAAAAAATCTCCCTTTTTACAGAAAGAGGGAGATGGTTTCCTTTATTCTTCGTCTGGGGTGAGGATCATCGGAATGATAATTGGCTCACGTTCTGTATTTTCATAGAGGAATGGTCGAAGGGCATTGACAATAGCACCGTTGACCGATTGAATGCTGGCATCTTTATTTTTCAATGCGATACGAATTGCATTAAAGAGCAAGCGTTGGCTTTGGCGAATGAGATCGCCTGATTCTCGCATATAGATAAAGCCACGGCTGAGGATATCAGGTCCAGCTAAAATCATTTTTGATTTGAAATCTACCGTTGCAACGGCTAACACAACACCATCTTCGGACAAATCTTTGCGGTCGCGAAGGACTGCAGCTCCGATTTCACCGATACGATTGCCGTCAACATAAATATCTTGGGCATTGAATGAACCTGCAATGCGAGCGGAGTTTGCTGTGAGGGCAAGAACATCCCCATTATTCATGATAAAGATATTTTCTTTAGGGATACCAGTGTCCATTGCGAGCCCTGCATGGACTTTCTGCATGCGGTATTCCCCATGGACAGGCATGAAATATTTAGGCTTGATGAGGCGGAGCATGAGTTTTTGCTCTTGTTGCCCACCGTGTCCAGACGTATGAATGTTATTGATTTTTCCATGGATAACATCGACACCAGCCTCGGAGATGATGTTAATCAAGCGGTTGACACTGGTGGTATTACCAGGAATTGGGCTAGAAGAGAAAATCACAGTATCGCCTGGTTGGAGTTGTACATGGCGGTGCATCCCGTTGGCAATCCGAGAAAGGGCAGCCATGGGTTCTCCCTGACTTCCAGTACACATGATGAGAATTTCGTCAGCCTGGTAATTTTTTAAATCATTGGAATCAATAAAAGTACCTTTTGGTGCCTTGATATAGCCTAGCTCAATTCCGTTGGCAATGGCTTTTTCCATCGAGCGACCAAAGACAGCAATTTTGCGTCCTGTTTTCACTGCAGCATCTGTCGCCTGCTGGAGACGGAAGATATTGGAAGCAAAGGAGGCAAAGATAATCCGACCCTTGATACCCTCGATAATTTTCAGGATAGACTGGCCAACGACTTTTTCAGAATTGGTAAAGGTTGGCACTTCGGCATTGGTCGAGTCAGAAAGGAGGGCAAGAACGCCTTCCTCCCCAAGCGCGGCCATACGATGAAGGTCTGCTGGCTCACCTACTGGTGTGAAGTCAAACTTGAAATCTCCCGTGCAGACAATCTTTCCTTGAGGAGTGTGGATCACAATCCCTAGAGGCTCAGGAATCGAGTGAGTTGTGCGGAAGAAGGTTGCTTTGAGGTTTTTAAATGTTAATTCCGTGTTTTGATTGATTTCGTAGAGTTTTGCATCCCGTAGAAGACCGTGTTCTTCTAACTTGCCACGGATAAGGGCAAGTGCCAAAGGACCTGCATAAATTGGGACGTTGGCTTGTTTGAGAAGGAAAGGAATTCCTCCAATGTGGTCCTCGTGACCGTGCGTGATGAGAACCCCTTTCACGCGGTCAATATTTTCCACGATATAAGAGTAATCAGGGATGACATAATCAATGCCTAAGAGGTCATCTTCTGGGAACTTAATCCCAGCATCCACGATGATAATCTCATCTTGGTATTCAATTCCGTAGGTGTTTTTTCCGATTTCACCGAGTCCACCGATGGCAAATACCCCTACTTCTTCAGATTTTAAGGTGTAAGACATGGTTAAAACTCCGTCAATTCAAAGTTGCCCGATTGCTTTTCGTACTCGAGGTGCTTATCAGACAATAGCTCGATAAATTCGATATTGTAGTTTGTGTGCTCTTCGACTAGCTGGCGGACCTTGATGCGGCCCTCCAATTCGTTTTCTGCTGTTACTTCCATGTAAAGTGAGCGTGTGTTTTCACGACGTGGGCTACGGTCTTTTGTTTCTTGGTAAAAAACTTTGTAAATCATTTCATTTCCTTTCATCTTCATGATCAAACTATCAGAAAATCGCCCCTGTTTTTCTTAGAGGCAGCAAATTATTTTGTTTTCTGGGTAATAGATTGACCTTGATTCGTTGCAATTATGTCAATTATATCATAAAATAAGAGGGAGAATCAAGTAAGGAAAGTTGAATGATGAAAGTTTTAAGTATTGACACATCAAGTCAGGCCTTAGCCTTAGCGATTTTAGACGATACAAGGCTTTTGGCAGAGATGACCTTGACTATCAAGAAAAATCACAGTATAACCCTAATGCCAGCTATTGAGTTTTTGATGACTAGCTTGGATTTGATGCCCAAGGATTTGGAGCGTATCGTGGTAGCTGAGGGACCGGGGAGCTATACAGGTTTACGAATGGCCGTGGCAACGGCAAAAACCTTGGCTCACACCTTGAAAATTGACCTTGTTGGGGTGTCAAGCCTGCAAGCACTCATTCCAGAAGAAGTGGCTGGCTTGGTAGTTCCAATCATGGACGCAAGACGAAACCATGTATATGCAGGATTTTATGAAAATTGTCGTGCAGTGGCACCAGAGGCTCATCTCTCTTTTGAAGAAGTGCTGGAGCGAGCAAAGAAAGCAACGACAGTGACCTTTGTTGGAGAAGTGACGGGTTTTGTAGAGCAGATTAAGGCAAGTCTTCCAAAGGCTAGTTGGCAGGAAACCTTGCCAAATGCTTATCATCTTGGTCGATTGGGCTTGGAGCTGCCTCCTGTTAGTATCCATGATTTTGTACCCAACTATCTCAAACGAGTTGAGGCAGAGGAAAATTGGCTCAAAGACCACACAGAAGACGGTCAATCCTACATCAAACGCCTATGATTGAGCTACAGATTTTAGACGGACAGCAAGGAGACTGGGCAGGGAAAATCCACGACTTGCTTCTAGATGTCTACGATGTGAGTCCGTGGACAGTGGAGCAGATTGCCAGTGATTTAGAAAATCCTTTGACGCAGTACACGATTGCCTTGGAAAATGCACGTGTAGTGGGTTTTCTTGCGATACAGGAGTCGGATTTTGAAGTAGAAATCTTGCACATTGCAGTCCGAAAAGCTTATCAGGGGCGAGGGCTTGCTAGGCAGTTATTTTCGATGCTCCCTCAGCAGAAGGAAATTTTTCTAGAAGTGCGAGCATCGAATAGCCCAGCTCTGCGATTTTACCAAAAGGAAGAGTTTACCCCAATCGCCAGACGGAAAAATTATTATCACGCGCCGATGGAAGACGCGATTATCATGAAGAGAGAACCGAATGAAAGATAGATATATATTAGCTTTTGAGACATCCTGTGACGAAACTAGTGTTGCAGTGATGAAAAATGAAACAGAACTATTGTCCAATGTGATTGCTAGCCAAATCGAGAGCCATAAGCGTTTTGGAGGAGTGGTTCCAGAAGTGGCCAGTCGCCATCATGTGGAGGTCATTACGGCTTGTATCGAGGAGGCCTTGGTTCAGGCTGGGATTGACGAGAGCGATGTAACGGCGGTCGCTGTGACCTACGGTCCAGGTCTTGTAGGAGCACTCCTTGTAGGACTTGCTGCGGCCAAGAGCTTTGCTTGGGCACACAGCATTCCCTTGATTCCTGTCAACCACATGGCGGGGCATTTGATGGCGGCTCAGAGTGTCAAAAACTTAGAATTTCCTCTTCTTGCCCTTTTGGTCAGTGGTGGACACACGGAGCTGGTCTACGTTTCAGAAGCAGGTGACTACAAGATTGTTGGGGAGACACGTGATGATGCGGTCGGTGAGGCTTATGACAAGGTTGGTCGTGTCATGGGGCTGTCTTACCCAGCAGGGCGTGAAATTGATGAACTAGCTCATCAGGGAGAGGACATCTACAATTTTCCGCGTGCGATGATTAAAGAAGACAATCTGGAATTTTCCTTTTCTGGGCTCAAGTCAGCCTTTATCAACCTCTATCATAATGCCGAGCAACGAGGTGAAATGCTTGATAATAAGCATCTTTCCGCTAGTTTTCAAGCAGCGGTTTTAGATATTTTGCTCGCCAAGACTAAAAAAGCACTGGAAAAATACCCAGTCAAAACCTTAGTTGTTGCTGGGGGTGTCGCAGCGAACCAAGGCTTACGAGAAAGACTGGCACGGGACATTCAGGATGTTGAAATCGTGATACCACCGTTGCGTCTATGCGGGGACAATGCAGGAATGATTGCCTATGCCAGTGTCAGTGAATGGAATAAGGAGAATTTCGCTGACCTTTCCCTCAATGCTAAACCAAGCCTTGCTTTTGATAGCATGGAATTATGAAAACAGAGGAGCCGAAAGGCTTCTTTTTAGCAAAATTTTTTTGAAAATGCCATCTTATCTATGATATAATATAGCAAGTAAAACAGTGTAGAAGACAAGGATGAGCATGAAAAGTAGAGAATTGAACAGGAGAAAAGATGACGCTATTTTGGCAAGAAATGAAGGTATGTAATTGAAGACGTGATTTTTCTTTAACTTTCCTACTTTCAGAGTTCGTAGCGAATAAAAATAGAGCTAACTATTGACTGAGAGGTGATTTAATGGCAGAAAAAATAGAATTGGGTGAATTTTACAAGGAGTTACGACTTGCACGAGGAGTTAAGCAAAAAGAAGTTGCCAAGGAGCGTTAACGGCTTCTCAACTATCTAAGTTTGAGTTAGGACAGTCTATGCTTTCTGCAGACCGCTTGCTCTTAGCCATTGATGGCATCAATATGACCTTTGATGAATTTGCTCATAAATTAAATGGATATAGGGAAGCCAAACATATCCGCATGGGTAGAAAAATTGTTGCGGCTTTCGCCCATCAGGAGATGGATTTTTTAAAATTATTATTAGAAACATTAGAGCAAGATGAGCACAATCGCTATGCTAGATTAAATGGCATTGTGATCAAGAGTGCCTTACATTCGCTAGACCCTAGTTATCCGTTACTCGATGATGATAAGGTGTTTATCACGGAATATCTCTATGCTATTGAGTCTTGGACGTGGTTTGAACTCTATCTTTTCTGCAATACCATGCCATTTTTCACGGATCAAGATTTGCTCTTTTTGGGACAGGAATTACTCGGAAAATCAGAAGAATTTCGCAATTTACTACAGAATACTTTATACATTAAAAATATATTACTAAATTTAATCTCCGAGATGATAGAACGTAAAAAATTAGACTATATACCCATTTTTAAGAAAGAATTAGAAGATATTTTAACTCCATACGACGTTTTTGAACAAATTCTTCTGAAATTTTTAGTATATGTTAAGGACTTTATAGAAAGAAATGGAAAAAATAAAAAAGAGATTGAAAATTTTATTCAATCTCTGGAGCTTCTTAATAATGAGCAACTAGTTGCATTATTAAGAATGAAGTTAACTCAATATGAGTTAACTTTGAGGAAATAGTGGAAAGTAGATAATAATAACAGCAACTATATCAAAAAGTATATAGACTAATCGTTTATTCATATAAAACCTCCAATATAAACGTTATATTTATTATATTCGCAAAAAGCTCTGAACACTAAAAATCGCAAATAAGAAATTTTTGAACGAAAAAATATCAAATATGCGATTTTTTAGATTTTCTCTATTTAAGTGTTATACTGAGGATGTAATTTATACATCCGTATGCTAGCTAGGAATGATGAATTATAAAATACATAAAGGAGAAACGTTATGCTTAATTTAAAAAATGCAGCAGTTATGGAGTTGACTGCAGAGGAATTGATGGAAGTTGAGGGAGGGTATCAACCCATTCCTAATCCGTATGGAGGTGGAGGCCTAGGCTCTATAGGGGTTTATCCAGGTTGGGCAGGTAGCAATCTATCTCCTAATCGAAGTCCATGGAGTTGGGCAGTAGATCTCGGTGGAGCTTTATTTGGGAAGAAGCGACCTTAAAATATTTCAAGGAGGATTATCTGTGAAAAATCAAATTCGAAATTGGAGTTTTATGGTGATTCTCCTTTTTTCTTATCAGTGTGGAATACCGTTTATCTTCAGTTTACCGATATTGTCTAATTTATCTGATGTAGTTTATTATTTTGTCGGATATAGTCTAGTAGCAATTCATGGCCTATTGGCAGGATATTTTTTATATAAGCATGAAGCTCTGAAAAAACCGAAATGGAAATGGCGATTTCTAGGGGTGTTACTTGGAGCTTTTGGATTGATTTTAGTTTGGTCTTTCCTGACTTCCTTGGTGATGCCCGTGACTCGTAATCAAGAGGCCTTAAATCAACTGAATCAAGATGATTTAACAGCTTTATTTTTTGTTTATGCAGCGATTATCGCTCCGATTACAGAGGAATTAGTTTTTCGAGGGCTTATACTATTTAATTTTAAATCATGCCCGATTCCTTTTTTAGATAGGTTTGTGTCGGCGAGCTTATTCAGCTTGATTCATGTTTTACAGCATGGATTTCTCTGGACTGATTTCATCCGTTATTTCGGAATAGGTTGGATTCTGGTCTGGGTTTTTAAAAAGACAGGTTCTGTTTATTACAGTATTGTTAGTCATATGTCTTATAATCTATTTTTAAGGATTATTATGCTCTTTTTTGCATAGTGAAAGAGATTTAGTTGCTAGTTTGATGAAATATCTCTCGCTTTTTATTAGACTTGTTCAGAAACCTTAAATTTTGAAGCATAACAGGTCAAAAACTCATTTAGACACTTGGTTTAAAATTACCTTGTCGAGTTTTCGAATAGGCCTATTATATTCGCAAAAAGCTCTAAACACTAAAAATCGTAAATAAGAAATTTTTGAATGAAAACATATCAAATATGCGATTTTTTAGATTTTTTCTATTCAAGTGTTATTCTGAGAGTGTAATTTATGGATCCGTATGTTAGCTAGGAATGATGAATTATAAAATACATAAAGGAGAAAGATTATGGAAACAAATAAAAATAACTTTATCGTATTGACCGATGAAGAAATGATGAATATAGATGGAGCAGGAGCATGGTATAGTATTTACGATGGAGAATTTCCTCCACCTCCGTATATGTCAGAATTTTATAGTCCAATTTCTATGGCTGCAAGAATGAATGCTTGGGCACATGGTATTAGAGTTGGTTAATAAAACGGTTGAATATATGAAAAAAATTATAGTAGTTCTATTAGGGTTGATGGTGATTTTGGTTCCAGAACGCCTCGCTCTTTTTTTAGCTATTTGGATGAAAACAGGTCTGGACTCCGTTAGTTTACTTGTTTCGGTTCAATTAATTTTCTTATCAGTAGTTAGTTATCGTCTTTTAGATGAGGACACTCAGAGTTTGATTTGGAAAAAGGGGAGATGGCGTCGGAAAGATTTGCTGGTATTTATCGTCGCACTTCTAATGATGTATGTGATGATTTGGTTTCGAAATCGCTTCTTTCCAATCCCCTATATTCAAGGTATGAATGCCACACTTTATCGAAAGATTTCTTCTTATGGTGTTGAATGGTTGTATACTCTAGGAAACGGATTTATTTTAGTTGTCGTAACTCCGATATTAGAAGAATTTTTCCATAGAGGGTATGTGATGAATCAATTTTTTAAACATTCTCCTTATTATTTAGATGTAATTTTTTCGGCAGCACTATTTGGAGTGGGGCATATAATCTTAGGAACTCCACATTTCAATACTTTTCTATTTTATAGTTTATTTGGCTTGATTATGGGAGGGTTTTACCGTTTTTCTAATAGTTTGAAGTGGACAATCTGTTTACATGCATGTTGGAATTTAGGGATTTTTCTGACTCCTGTTTGGATATTTATTTATAATTGGTTTTATTTTACGTTTCGATAAACTCGCTTTTTATTAGACTTGTTCAGAAACATTCAATTTTGAGGCACAGCAGGTTAAAAACTCATTTATACACTTGGTTTAAAATTACCTCGTCGAGTTTTCGAATAGGCCTATTATATTCGCAAAAAGGTCTGAACACTAAAAATCGCAAATAAGAAATTTTTGAACGAAAAAATATCAAATATGCGATTTTTTAGATTTTCTCTATTTAAGTGTTATACTGAGGATGTAATTTATACATCCGTATGCTAGCTAGGAATGATGAATTATAAAATACATAAAGGAGAAACGTTATGCTTAATTTAAAAAACGCAGCAGTTATGGAGTTGACAGCAGAGGAATTGATGGAAGTTGAGGGAGGGTATCAACCCATTCCTAATCCGTATGGAGGTGGAGGTCCTTCCATTATGGGTTATGGCGTAAGTGGCCCTGTACCCAATTATTATAGCTCTATGTATAATGGTCTAGGCTGGTGGGGCAATATTCCTAGTAGTTATTATAAAAAGCCGTAAATATAGCTTGTAGAGTTAGGGTTGACATCTAAAAAATATTGCTCAATAGGGGAGTAGAGTTTCACCGCAAAATTATAAATCATTTTAAGCGAGGCTCTCTCCTTTTTTGTTATATTATCTTTAATCTAGGAGGGATATTTATGTCTAAGTGCAGGCAAGTATGGATTTACAGTTTAATCATTTTCTTGCTTTTCTTTTCTCAGTTTGGGGTGCAAGAGGTTATGGCTTTGACGTTTATTCGGTCTTTACCTGCCACGGGTTATTTTACCGTGTGGCTTTTATTGACCGCTATTCAAGGAGTCGGAGCGGTTGTCTTGCTATATCTGATGGGAGAAGGTGAAATCTTTCGCCGATTTGAGTGGAAATGGAGTTATCTAAGAGTTACGGTGGGGACTTTTGTGCTCATGTATTTCTGGTGGTACTTGACTGTCCTCTTTTTGCCTTTGCCAGAGAATCAA
The DNA here is from genome assembly GCF_001708305.1 of Streptococcus himalayensis. Lineage (NCBI taxonomy): Bacteria > Bacillati > Bacillota > Bacilli > Lactobacillales > Streptococcaceae > Streptococcus > Streptococcus himalayensis. Next base: position 379,272 of record NZ_CP016953.1, on the reverse strand, counting down.
GCGAGAGGAGAACTACTCTTTCAGGATCTATCAGGAACTGCCTTTTTTATACAATTCATTTTAACTATGAGCCTTGTCGGTCCGATTTGTGAGGAGTTGCTCTACCGTGGATTGCTCATGGCAAGCCTTCAATCCTTTCAGAAGTATCATTTGGATGTCTTGATTTCCTCAGCCTTGTTTAGCTTGATTCATGTGTTACAGCATGGTTGGAGTGTGTCTAGTTTCGTGGTTTATTTTGGAGGTGGTCTGCTATTTGCTGGCTTGTGTCGGAAAACCAAGTCGATTTATTATCCGATTCTACTTCACATTGCTTGGAATAGTTTTGTGACCATGTTGCAGATAACGATGAGATAAACTTAGCTTTTTGTTGTATGTATAATCTATCTGGTTGAAAAGATCGAGTTAGCTTTGGATAAAGGAGTAGTTGCCATTTCGGAACTTTAGGATAAACTCTATTTTGGATGTTCTGTCTAACATTTCTATTCTTCAAGTGTTTGGTGCCTCTCTTAACTCTAGGTATTTCTCTCCTTCTACAAGCAGAAGTCAGTTAGGAATTTTTCAGAAAACGGATGACAAAATTCTTAATTCTAATGAAATTGCTTGCATTTTTTCTTAAATAGTTATATAATAGGAATGTTGAAAGATGATTTGTATCCTATCAAGTTACTCTTTTCACATAAAAAATTTTTTGATTTTCAATTAAGGAGGAAATCACAGATGGTAGTTAAAGTTGGTATTAACGGTTTCGGTCGTATCGGACGTCTTGCATTCCGTCGTATCCAAAACGTAGAAGGTGTTGAAGTTACTCGTATCAACGACCTTACAGATCCAGTTATGCTTGCACACTTGTTGAAATACGACACAACTCAAGGTCGTTTCGACGGTACTGTAGAAGTTAAAGAGGGTGGATTCGAAGTTAACGGTAAATTCGTTAAAGTTTCTGCTGAACGCGAACCAGGAAACATTGACTGGGCTACTGACGGTGTAGACATCGTTCTTGAAGCAACTGGTTTCTTTGCATCTAAAGAAAAAGCTGAGCAACACATCCATGCTAACGGTGCTAAGAAAGTTGTCATCACTGCACCTGGTGGAAACGATGTGAAAACAGTTGTATTCAACACAAACCATGAAATTCTTGATGGTACTGAAACAGTTATCTCTGGTGCATCATGTACTACAAACTGCTTGGCTCCAATGGCTAAAGCACTTCAAGACAACTTTGGTGTTGTTCAAGGTTTGATGACAACTATCCACGCTTACACTGGTGACCAAATGATCCTTGACGGACCACACCGTGGTGGTGACCTTCGCCGTGCTCGTGCTGGTGCAGCAAACATTGTTCCTAACTCAACTGGTGCTGCAAAAGCTATCGGTCTTGTAATCCCAGAATTGAACGGTAAATTGGACGGAGCTGCTCAACGTATCCCTACACCAACAGGATCAGTAACTGAATTGGTAACTGTTCTTGAGAAAAATGTAACAGTTGATGAAGTAAATGCTGCAATGAAAGCTGCTGCAAACGATTCATACGGCTACACTGAAGATCCAATCGTTTCTTCAGATATCGTAGGTATGGCTTACGGTTCATTGTTTGACGCAACTCAAACAAAAGTTCTTGATGTTGACGGCAAACAATTGGTGAAAGTTGTATCTTGGTATGATAACGAAATGTCATACACAGCTCAATTGGTTCGTACACTTGAGTACTTTGCAAAAATTGCAAAATAATTGAGCGATTGAAGAGAGGGAATTCCCTCTCTTTTTGTGTTCAGAAAATTTCTTTCGATTTTTCTTGTGAAATCTTTCCTTTAATTTCCAAAATATGGTATAATGAGAGAGTATAAAATAAAGAAGAGGAGTTTTTGTAAAATGGCAAAACTTACTGTAAAAGACGTTGACTTGAAAGGCAAGAAAGTCCTTGTCCGTGTTGACTTTAACGTTCCTTTGAAAGATGGCGTGATTACAAATGACAACCGTATTTCAGCAGCCCTTCCTACTATCAAGTATATCCTTGAGCAAGGTGGACGTGCGGTGCTCTTCTCTCACCTTGGTCGTGTGAAAGAAGAAGCGGATAAAGAAGGCAAATCGCTTGCACCAGTTGCTGCGAACTTGGCAGAAAAATTAGGTCAAGATGTTGTCTTCATTCCAGGAGCAACTCGTGGAGCAGAATTGGAAGCAGCAATCAATGCGCTTGAAGATGGACAAGTTCTTTTGGTTGAAAACACTCGTTTTGAAGATGTTGACGGCAAGAAAGAGTCAAAAAATGATGCAGAACTTGGCCAATACTGGGCTTCTCTTGGAGATGGCATCTTTGTTAACGATGCCTTTGGTACAGCTCACCGCGCACACGCTTCAAACGTAGGTATCTCAGCAAACGTTGAAAAAGCAGTTGCAGGTTTCCTCCTTGAAAATGAAATTGCCTATATCCAAGAAGCAGTTGAAAATCCAGTTCGTCCATTTGTGGCAATTCTTGGTGGTTCAAAAGTTTCTGATAAGATTGGTGTCATTGAAAACCTTCTTGAAAAAGCTGATAAAGTCCTTATCGGTGGAGGGATGACTTACACATTCTACAAAGCACAAGGGATTGAAATCGGAAATTCACTTGTGGAAGAAGATAAATTAGATGTAGCGAAAGCTCTTCTTGAAAAAGCAAATGGGAAATTGATTTTGCCAGTTGACTCAAAAGAAGCAAATGCTTTTGCTGACTACACAGAAGTCCGTGATACAGATGCTGAAGCAGTTTCTGAAGGCTTCCTTGGTCTTGACATCGGTCCAAAATCAATTGCTAAATTTGACGAAGCTCTTACAGGTGCGAAAACAGTTGTTTGGAACGGACCTATGGGTGTCTTTGAAAATCCTGACTTCCAAGCTGGAACAATCGGTGTGATGGATGCGATTGTTAAACAGCCAGAAGTGAAATCAATCATCGGTGGTGGTGACTCAGCTGCAGCAGCCATCAACCTTGGTCGTGCAGACAAATTCTCATGGATCTCTACAGGTGGTGGAGCTTCAATGGAATTGTTAGAAGGTAAAGTGTTGCCAGGCTTGTCTGCATTAACAGAAAAATAATCTTCTCATGATGGAAGGCTAGAAAAGAGGCTGGGACAAAAGTCCCTGGCCTCCTTATTTTTATAGTTTGAGCAGTTTGTCCCACTCCCTTTTCTGTGCATCGCGTAGAGTTTCTGTGAGGCTTAGCGAACTAGAAAATCTAAAGTATTGCCAGGACTTTCAGCTCTTACTGAAAAATAATCATCTCTGCAAAATCATCGTTTTAGAGATAAAGAAGGCAAAATGCTAGCAAAAGGGTGGATTTCTAATCTGCCCTTTTTTCTGTGAAGAAGGCTTGCTAAACCGTAGAGTTTCGACGGTAAAGTGTGACTAGAACTTGTGGGCTAACTGGGAAAGAGGAAGTGATTAAAGAGACTTTATCAATCTGCTTAGCCTTCGTTACATGATTTTGCTCTAAGTTGCATTTGAAAACGTCAACAAGGTTTTTTAGTCTTGATTGTAGTATAATATTTGTGAGAAAGTGATGACACTTCACGAAAATAACTTTTGATTTTAGGAATGAATGAGTTCTAAATCTGGCTCTTGAGATGTATGAAAAGGGTGAGGTCATAGGGAGGAGGAAGCATGCAACTAGGGGATATTATGGAGAAGGCAGAAGCTGGGCAATATTTGCTCCTCTCCCTACTGGCTCATCAAGAGAAGCCAATCATGCTCAAAGAGGTTGGTCAAGAAACAGGACTGTCACGAGCCACGCTTTTGAAATATACAGAGACCTTAAATGAGTTTGCAGAGGATAGGCACCTTGATTTTTCGATTTTCTATCAAGAAGAAAAATTATTTTTAGAAATGGGAGCTGCATTATCTTGGGAATCGCTGGTTTCAGTTTTTCTAGAAACATCAGTGAAATACCAGATTTTATGCCATGTGTTTCATCATGGGCATTTTTCTATCCAATCCCTATCTCAAAAATTACTGATTAGTGAAGCGACCTTAAATAGGCACTTATCTTTGCTCAATCAAGTACTGGCAGAGTTTCAACTCAGTATTTCAAATGGTCGTCTAAAAGGGCAGGAACATCATATCCGCTATTTTTACTATGAATTGTTTAGAAAAACTTGGACAGCCCAGCAAAGGGACAAACTTCAGCTAGAAGGGCGTAGCCAAAGAGAGATGGATGTGCTAGAGCGTTTATCTGGTGCTTCGTTTAACCATCATCAAACCAAGGAATTGGCTCTTTGGTTTTACATCAGTGAACAGCGAAAA
>NZ_CP016953.1:0-72500 GCF_001708305.1 Streptococcus himalayensis | reverse complement strand
AGTCATGCGAACGTAGTTCAGTGGTAGAACACCACCTTGCCAAGGTGGGGGTCGCGGGTTCGAATCCCGTCGTTCGCTTGAAGAGGCCGGGGTGGCGGAACTGGCAGACGCACAGGACTTAAAATCCTGCGGTGGTTAACACCGTACCGGTTCGATTCCGGTCCTCGGCATAAAGTTATAATAGTTGGCACCCTTAGCTCAACTGGATAGAGTACCTGACTACGAATCAGGCGGTTAGAGGTTCGACTCCTCTAGGGTGCATAGCTCGCTTAATGGGTTTCATTAGGGGAGATTTATTTTTAGATAGAAACGGGAAGTAGCTCAGCTTGGTAGAGTACTTGGTTTGGGACCAAGGTGTCGCAGGTTCGAATCCTGTCTTCCCGATTTAATGATATTAAACTAAATAATTTCTAGGGTAGATAAATTCATCATAAATGCTATAAAGATATTTGTCAACTATAGTGAATAAGTTATAACGGACAATAAAAGGCTCTTTGTCAACTGTAGTGGGTAGATGTCAGCTAACATCTAGAGAGGACCAACTTGGTCTTCTCTTTTTTGATGTTTAAGGCAATCAAAATCCGCTTTTTGAAGTTTTCAAAGTTCCTGAAACCAAAGGCATTTCGTTTAATGACTTTGATAAGATTATTGGTAGCTTCCAATTTAGCGTTGGAATAAGGCAATTCCAAAGCGTTTAAAACCTTGTCCTTATCCTTTAGAAAGGTCTTAAATACCGTCTGGAAAATAGGGTTAACAGTGGCTCTTTCTTGCTCAATTAGGTCAAAGAAATGCTCTGAGTTCCTCTCTTGGAAATGGAATAAAAGAAGTTGATAGAGTTCATAATGTTGTCGTAACTCATCTGAGTAGGATAGGAGCTTGTCTAAGATTTCCTTATTGGTCAAATGCATGCGAAATGTAGGGCGATAAAATCGTTTATCACTGAGTTTACGGCTATCTTGTTGTACCAGTTTCCAGTAGCGTTTTAAGACACGGTATTCCTGGGATTTTCTATCGAATTGATTCATGATTTGTATGCGGACACGGTTCATAGCACGGCTGAGATGTTGCACAACGTGGAAACGATCAAGCACGATTTTAGCATGAGGAAAAAGTTGTTTGGCTAGTTGATAGTAAGGGCTAAACATGTCCATAGTGATGAATTTAACGCGGTTTCTGACCTGTCTAGGGTATCTCAGAAAGTGATTTCGGATGGTTGCTTGCGTTCTTCCATCAAGGATAGCGATGATGTTATTTGTGTCAAAATCTTGAGCGATAAAGCTCATTTTCCCTTTCTTGAAGGCATACTCATCCCAGGACATGACTTCTGGAAGCTTATCCCAATCCGTTTCAAATTTAAACTCATTGAGTTTTCGAATAACTGTAGATGTAGAAATGGAGAGTCTGTGTGCGATATGTGTCATTGCTTGCTTTTCGATGAGTAATTGTGCGATTTTCTGGTTGACAGCGACAGATATTTGATGGTTCTTCTTAACAATAGGAGTTTCAGCGACCGCCATTTTCCCACATTCCTTGCACTTGAAACGACGCTTTCGAAGGCGGATAAGTAGTGGGTAGCCAGCAGTTTCTAAGTAGGGGATTTTAGAGGCTTTCTGGAAGTCATACTTAGCCATTTGTCCCTTGCAGGAAGGGCATTTAGGGGCTGTGTAATCCAAGTGACCGTGGAGTTCTAAGTGAGTTCCCATGTCGCATTCATTAGTGATCGTGATATTTTTGTCTTTCATTTTGAGAAAATTTGTGATAAGATTTAGTTGTTCCATATGAGTCTTTCTAAATGATGGTTTTATCGCTTTTCATTATAGGTCATATGGGACTTTTTTTCTACACTGAAAAAGGCTCCATAATCTCTACAGTGGATTTACCCACTACAGATATTATAGAGCCCAATAAAAGAGGACCAGCTTGGTCTTCTCTTTTTTGATGTTGATGGCAATCAAAATCCGCTTTTTGAAGTTTTCAAAGTTCCGAAATCCAAAGGCATTACGCTTGATGACTTTGATGAGATTATTCGTCTCCTCAAGTTTGGCATTTGAGTAAGGCAATTCCATGGCGTTGAGAATCTTATCCTTGTCCTTCAAAAAGGTATTAAATACGGTCTGGAAAATCGGATTGACAGTCTGCCGAGCGTCTTGGATAAGTCCAAAAAATTGGTCAGCTTGCTTCTCCTGGAAGTGAAAAAGCAGTAGTTGATAGAGCTCGTAGTGTTCTCTCAGTTCTTGAGAATAGCCGAGCAGTTTAGCGACAATCTCCTGGTTGGTTAAGTGCATGCGAAAAGTAGGGCGATAGAACCGCTTGTCACTGAGTTTACGGCTATCCTGTTGTATCAATTTCCAGTAGCGTTTCAAGGCTCGATACTCAAGAGATTTTCTATCGAATTGATTCATGATTTGTATGCGGACACGGTTCATAGCACGGCTGAGATGTTGCACAATGTGGAAGCGATCCAGCACGATTTTGGCATGTGGGAGTGAAACAGTCTGGGAATAGACTGTTTCAGCCTGAGCTTAGAAATTGGAGGGCGAAGGGTTTAGCCAATTTATAGTAGGGGCTAAACATGTCCATAGTGATGAATTTAACGCGGTTTCTGACCTGTCTAGGGTATCGTAGGAAGTGATTTCGGCTGGTTGCTTGCGTTCTTCCATCAAGGATAGCGATGATGTTATTTGTGTCAAAATCTTGAGCGATAAAGCTCATTTTCCCTTTCTTGAAGGCATACTCATCCCAGGACATGACTTCTGGAAGCTTAGCCCAATCCGTTTCAAACTTAAACTCATTGAGTTTTCGAATAACTGTAGATGTTGAAATGGAGAGTCTGTGTGCGATATGTGTCATTGCTTGCTTTTCGATGAGTAATTGTGCGATTTTCTGGTTGACAGCGACAGAGATTTGATGGTTCTTCTTAACAATAGGAGTTTCAGCGACCGCTATTTTCCCACAGTCTTTGCACTTGAAACGACGCTTTCGAAGGCGGATAAGTAGCGGGTAGCCAGCAGTTTCTAAGTAGGGGATTTTAGAGGCTTTCTGGAAGTCGTACTTAGCCATTTGTCCCTTGCAGGAAGAGCATTTAGGGGCTGTGTAATCCAAGTGACCGTGGAGTTCTAAGTGTGTTCCCATGTCGCATTCATTAGTGATCGTGATATTTTTGTCTTTCATTTTGAGAAAATTTGTGATAAGATTTAGTTGTTCCATATGAGTCTTTCTAAATGATGGTTTTGTCGCTTTTCATTATAGGTCATATGGGACTTTTTTTCTACACTGAAAAAGGTTCCATAATCTCCACAGTGGATTTACCCACTACAGATATTATAGAGCCTTTTTATTCTAATACTCATTTAACATCAAAATCTGAAAAGAGCCAATTTCTATGAACAATGGGTTTTAACACAGACCAATGCAGACCTTGAATCACCTCTTGCAGCTTGTTAATGACATCGTCTAGCGTCTTAAAGGCCTTATTCTTGAAACCTCTCTTACGAATCTCAGCCCAGACTTGTTCAATGGGATTCATCTCAGGCGTATAAGGTGGAATGAACTCAAAGCCAATGTTGGTAGGTTTCTCTAACGTCCGTGATTTATGCCATACAGCCTTATCCATCACGAGTAAGATATAGTCATTAGGGTAGGCTTGAGACAGTTGTCTTAAAAATTCATTCATCCAATCGGTGTTACATCCCCCAGCAATGATAAAGAAAGATTCCCCCGTATGGGCATCGACAGCTCCATAGCAGTAGCGATATTCTCGAATATAGTGGCTGTGAACATGAGGTCGTACTCCTTTTGGCACCCAAGACTTCCCAATTTTACTAATCCGTCCGAATCCTGCTTCATCTTGATACATGAGTCTGACCTTCTGGTAACGTCTACTATTCTTAAAGCGCTTTCTCGTCTTCTTGAAGGTAGATTTTATTTTTAGACGCCAAAATCGTTTTGGCATCTGCCTTTTTAGGGTGTTCAGGTCTTGGTGTTACTTTGCGCCAACCGTGACGCTTCAACAGTGCATAAAACCCTTCTCGCGTTGTTTGTTTCCCAATTTTAGTTTGGTAAGCCTCGTGCATTTCTGCAATAGTGACAAATTGTCCTGAAGCACTACCAACAAACTGTTCTTCTAAGAATGCTTTTTCTTCTTCGTAAGTAAGATAAGAACGATGACGCCCCCCTCGTGCATCATGGGTAAGGGCAGAGAGACCTTCTTGTTCATATTTTTTCACCAAACGCCAAATCGTATCATGAGATAAACCGATTAAGTCAGAAATGGCCTTGTAGGTCAACTTTTGAGAGCGTAAATAGACCGCTTGAATCCGTTTGTGATAGGCAGAGAGATGTTTAGCCTGGAGAGCTGATTTGAGTTCTGTGATTTGTTCTTGTGTAGCGTTCATATGACTATTATACATCAGAATTTGATTTTTGTTAAGTATAAAATGATAAAGTAAAGATTTTTATGGTTATGATTTTTTATCGTTTGGACCATGTTTTAGGGAGGAAAAGGAGGATAATAGGGTAGATTTCAAGACGGCCGGCGATCATGGCCAGCGATAGGAGTAATTTTGAAATCGGACTGAAGATAGCAAAGCTTTCACTGGTGCCTAACATGGGGCCAATATTATTGAAGCAGCTAATGACTGCACTGACAACGGTTAAAAATTTTTCATTATCTAAGCTGATCAAGAAAATTAAAATAACGATGATCATTATATAGAGCACTAGATATTTGAGAATTTTATGTTGAGTATCTTTGTCAATAACGCTGTTATTAACGTGTAGGGTCAATACCCGATTAGGAGAAAGAGTTGATAGAATCTGATTTTTAGCGATACGAGCGAGAATGAGCCCTCTCATCACCTTGAAACCACCAGCGGTGGATCCAGCAGACCCTCCAATACACATGAGCAATAAGAGGATGATTTGTGAGAATAAGGGCCAATGAGTAGTGTCTCCAAACCCAAATCCTGTTGTCGTGATAATATTGGTCACTTGAAAGAAAGAGATTTCTAAGGTATCTGCTACATTTTGATAGAGATGAAAAACATTCAAGCCAATCAATAGTGCGGAGCTAGCGATAATGATGAGGTAAGTTTTTAATTCCTCGTCTCCTAAGAAAAGTTTGAATTTCCGAAGCAGACAATAGTAGTATAAATTGAGATTTACCCCAAAAATCAAGACTCCAAAGCTAACGAGATAGGTAACGACAGGGTTTTGATAGTGGGCAATACCATCATTATAAAGAGCAAAGCCTCCAGTTCCAGCTGTCCCCATGGCAATAATGATACTATCAAACAGAGGAAGTCCTGCTAGACAATAGATGCCAATAAAAATGGCAAAGAGTGCTAGGTAGAGTAGATAAAGGATCTGGGCAGTATTTTTTAGTTTGGATACGACTTTTCCGAAAATAGGCCCAGGGACTTCTGCCCGCATTACCTCTAAATGGCTATTTTTATTGTTGTCTATAATAGCTAGAGCAAAGACAAGCACTCCCATTCCACCGATTAAGTGGGTGAAACTCCGCCAAAAAAGGAGTGAGTGAGATAGGACGCCGACATCTGAGAGAATGGTTGCCCCCGTGGTTGTAAATCCTGAACTGACTTCAAAAAAGGCATCAATGATATTAGGAATTTGTCCAGAAAAGACAAAAGGAAGAGCCCCAAAGAAGGACCAGAGAATCCAACAAAGGGCAACAATCAAGACACCTTCCTTGGCATAAATATGGTAATCTTTTGGTTTAAAGATGACTCCAGTCCAGCCAATGAGAAGAAGGAGGATGATTGTGAATACATAGGATTCAATAATAGTCGCAGATTCTTGATAAAGGAGAGCGACGATAAGGGGGGCTAGGAGTAAGCTAGCCTCAATAAGGAGCAATTTTGAGAGGAGGTGACGGATAATACTTCTATTCATAGCCTACTCCTCTAACAAATCAAGGACTTGTGTGATATTTTGCAATAAGGTGGTTACCACAATCTGATCCCCAACCTTAATTTGATCGTCCCCTGTTGGGAAAATCGTTTTTCCATTACGGATGACCGCTGCAATCAAGACACCTGGTTTAAAGCTGAGCTGAGCTAGGGGTAAATTGGTCACCGGACTGTCATCGATAATTTGGAATTGCAGGGTTTCGATTTGACCGTTTGCGATATGATGCATGGCCTGTAAATCAGAGTACTGGGCATTGACGCGACCTCGGATAAAATGCATAATCGTATCAATGGCAATCCGTTTTGGAGTGACGATACTCGATTCGTTTTTCTTGTCGATAATCTCAAGGAGGCTGGTTCGATTAACCTTTGTAATATTTTTTTGCACCCCAAGATTTTCAAGGAACATAGAGGCGATGATGTTTTCTTCATCAACTCCTGTCAAGGTGGCCACGGCATCATAATGCTGAGCTCGTTCTTCCATAAGAATGTCTTTGGCTGTACCATCTCCATGAACGACATGCAAATGCGGAAATTCTTGGCTGAAGAGCCGAGCTTGTTCTTCCTTGAGCTCAATCAGCTTGAGATCAATTTTACTGTGTTGGAGAATATTGAGAAGATAATAGGATATCTTCCCTGCTCCAATCAGCATCAGGCTCTTGATGCTTTTAGGACGCATATAATTGTGGAAGCGAAGAACCTCTTTACGATTTCCTGTGACAAAGATGATGTCTTCTGGCAAGATTGTAATGTCACCATTAGGGATGAAAAGATCGTCTCCTCGGCGCATAGCACAAATCAAGACGTTGCCAAATTTTTTCCGAAATTGAGCTAGGGTTATGTCACATAATTTGCTCCCTGGTGTGACCTTAAACTCCATGAGACTGACACGCCCATTTGCAAAGCGTTCGACAGACAAGGCATTTGGGAAATCAATGATATTTGCGATATAGCGGGCTGTTAGAAGTTCTGGATTGACAATGAGGGAGAAGCCGAGAATATTTTTCTTTTTAAAGAAAGGATTTGAATATTCTGGATTGCGGACACGAACAATGGTTTCTTTGGCTCCCATTTTTTTAGCCAATAGAGAAGAAATCATATTGACCTCATCGTACTCAGTCATAGCAATGAAGATGTCACAATCTTTTACATCTGCTTGCTCGAGCATTTTAAAATCGGCTCCATTTCCGACAATTCCCATGATGTCATAGCGTTTGGTCAAATGATTGAGGACAGATTCGTTTTGCTCAATCAAGACGACATCATGCTTTTCAGCAACCAGTGAGCGGCAAAGGGCAGAGCCGACTTTTCCACCACCGACAAGAATAATTTTCATCTTTTACCTCCGAAATATGTATCTATCATACCCTTTTTTTGAAAAAATTTCATCTTATTTCATATAGAAGATACACATTTTTAACAAATCTGATAAAAATGATGGATTTTAGGTACTTTTGATTGACATGTAAGGAGAAAGTGATATACTAGGAGAGTACCTTCATTGATTTACCTCAGACCTGTTGTGATGTAAGTTAATGATGCCATAACCACGCTGTTTGCTGAGCTTGACTCCGGGCAGTGTGGCTATTTTTTTGCAGAGGAAAAGGGACATGAAAAATCATATCGTATTATTTGAACCGCAAATTCCGCAAAATACGGGGAATATTGCCAGAACCTGTGCGGCAACCAATAGTCCTCTTCATATCATCAAGCCGATGGGTTTTCCCATTGATGATAAAAAGATGAAGCGGGCGGGGCTGGATTATTGGGATCAGTTAGAGATTTATTATTATGATAGTTTGGCTGCATTTTTAGAGAAGATGGATGGCCGCTTGTATTTGATTTCAAAATTTGCTTCTAAGGTTTATTCGCAAGAAGATTTTAACCAAGAGGGAAATCATTATTTTCTATTTGGACGTGAGGATAAGGGCTTACCTGAGGAATTTATGCGAGAACATCCAGAAAAAGCCTTGAGAATTCCTATGAATGATGCACATGTCAGGAGTTTAAATGTTTCGAATACGGTGTGTATGGTGGTGTACGAAGCTCTCAGGCAGCAAGAGTTTCAAGGATTAGACTTGGTCCATGAGTATGAAAAAGACAAGCTCAAGTGAGCGAGGAAGGGTAGCAAAGACTTGCAAGAGCAGGTCTTTTTTGGTATGATAAAAGAGTCTTCAGGGCAGGGTGCAATTCCCGACCGGCGGTGATAGTCCGCGAGCATAAGCTGATGTGGTGAGATTCCACAACCGACAGTAAAGTCTGGATGGGAGAAGACGAAAGATATAGTTGAAACTTTCTAAGTGGAAAGCCTTTTTGGCTAACTTTCAGCCTTCTCTGATTTTAGAAAAATTGGAGGAAGCCTTTATGACAAAAACACGAAAAATGGCCTTGATTGCCATTCTTTCAGCACTTTCTTTTTTATTGATGTTCTTTGATTTTCCGATATTGCCAGCAGTGCCATTTCTGAGACTGGACTTTAGTATTGTTCCGATTTTGTTAGGTTTGCTCATGTTGGATACGAGAAGTGCAATGACGATTGTTCTCTTGCGTTCCTTGCTGAAGTTGGTTTTGAACAATCAAGGGGTGAGCACCTATATTGGGTTACCCATGAATATGATTGCCATGGCTTCTTTTGTATTGGTCTTTGCTCTTGTGTGGAAAAAGCAACAAACAATAAAAAGATTTGTACTGGCTAGCATCAGTGCAACCCTTGTCTTGACTTTTGTGATGGTTCTTTTAAATGCGATTTATGCCATCCCCTTGTATGCGATGTTTGCAGGTTTTGACATTGCTGCAACGATTGGTGTTGGCACTTATTTGTGGACAATGGTTGTTCCTTTTAATATGATTGAGGGACTGGTTTTTGCCTTGGCTTTTTGGTTGGTGCAACTTTTTTTGAAACCAGTGTGGAAACAATATGAAGCATAAACAAACATGGTTAACACGGGGCTCGTTTGCCCTTTTACTTTTTGTCATCTTAGGATACGTCGTTAAGTTTTATCCAGAGCAGTTGACGAACATTGATCAGCCGATTCAAGCTGGCATCAGAGGGGATTTACCTCGGCTTTGGACGAATTTTTTTGCCACGATGACGCAACTCGCAAATATACCTGTTATCATTTCTTGGGTGCTTATTTTCGTTTTATTTTTTCTTTGGAAAAACTGGCAGAGCGAAGCCTTATATGTGGCAGGAAATCTAGCTCTTTCTGGTCTTTTAGTGAGCTTACTAAAGCAGGTCTACCAGCGACCGAGACCGAGTATTTCTCATTTGGTTCAAGAGACAGGTTTCTCGTTTCCGAGTGGGCATTCCTTGGCTGCAACCTTGGTCTTTGGAAGTTTAATCGTGGTGATGTATCAACGCATTCAGAAGAAACCGCTACGCTATTTGATGCAAGGAATGTGTCTTCTTTTGATAGGCATTGTCTTAGTGTCTCGGGTCTATCTAGGGGTGCATTATCCCAGCGATGTGCTGGGTGGTGCCTTACTTGGTTTTGGTGTCTTGTGCCTAGAGTATCCTTTTTACGATGAATGGCGCTTTAAACGCCGCTTTACACGCAAACAGTCATAAAAATAGGGTAGAATGGATGGGCAACATCCAATTTACCTTATTTTTTCATTTTGTGGTAGAATATAAGAATGAAATCTTACAATGCTTTGAATGATTATTATCGGACCTTGTTTGGTGAAAAGACCTTTAAAGTGCCGATTGATGCGGGATTTGACTGTCCAAATCGTGACGGAACAGTGGCAAAAGGAGGCTGTACATTTTGTACGGTGTCGGGATCAGGCGATGCGATTGTGGCACCTGATGCGCCTATCCGTGAACAATTTTATAAGGAAATTGATTTCATGCACCGTAAATGGCCAGATGTTCGGAAATATTTGGTCTATTTTCAAAACTTTACCAATACGCATGAAAAGGTTGAGATTATTCGGGAGCGGTATGAGCAGGCTATCAATGAGCCAGGAGTAGTGGGCATCAATATTGGAACGAGACCAGACTGTCTACCAGATGAAACGATTGCCTATCTGGCAGAATTGTCCGAGAGAATGCATGTGACAGTGGAGTTAGGGCTTCAGACAACCTTTGAAAAAACATCTGATTTGATTAACCGGGCTCATTCGTATGAACTCTATGTCGAAACCGTGAAACGATTGCGTAAATTTCCTAAGATTGAAATTGTCTCTCATTTGATTAATGGCTTACCTGGCGAGACACACGAGATGATGCTTGAAAATGTTCGCCGTTGCGTAACAGATAATGATATTCAAGGCATTAAATTACACTTGCTTCATTTGATGACGAATACGCGTATGCAGCGAGATTATCATGAGGGACGGCTGCAGTTGCTCAGCCAAGAAGAATATGTGAACATTATTTGTGACCAGTTAGAAATTATCCCCAAACATATCGTCATTCATCGGATTACAGGAGATGCACCGCGCGATATGCTGATTGGACCAATGTGGAGCCTTAATAAGTGGGAAGTGCTGAATGCCATTGAAACCGAAATGCGTCGCCGTGGTAGTATCCAAGGCTGTAAAGCAAAGGAGCAGAAATTTATATGTTAAGACCATTAGAAATGGCCCATCAGTTTTTAGCAGAAGTCATCACCAAGGAAGATATCGTGGTGGATGCGACCATGGGCAATGGACATGACACTCTTTTTTTAGCTGAGAGAGCCAAAAAAGTATTTGCATTTGATATTCAGGAACAAGCGATTGAGCAGACTCGTACGCGTCTAGAAATGGCTGGTCTGACCAATGCTGAGCTGATTTTAGCAGGTCATGAACAACTGGATATCTATGTAGAAGAGGTGAAAGCAGGGATTTTTAATCTGGGTTATCTGCCAAGTGCAGACAAATCGATTATTACACAACCCAATACGACTATTCTCGCACTTGAAAAATTATGTCAACGCTTGGTATTAGGTGGGCGAATTGCGATGATGGTCTATTACGGACATGAGGGAGGTGTTTGTGAGCGAGATGCAGTGCTTGATTTTGTGTCTCAGCTACCACAACGAGAATTTACCGTGACGATTTATCAAACCCTCAACCAAATCAATCACCCACCTTTCTTACTCATGCTTGAAAAATTAAAGGAATACAATCATGGATAAAAAATATTTACAGGAAAAATTAGACACACTGCGAAGTAAGTATCTGGAATCAGATGCTGGTGAGCAGCTTGCCAAAAAATTTGATGATGCCCATTTAAGTAAAAAAATGGTCAAAATTAAACAGAAGTTGGTCAGTCTTGAAATGGAACGGTGCCAAAAACAAATCGAGCACCGAGATGTTTCCAAAATTGACCGAAAAATCTCTGAACAAAAACTCTTATTTGAAAAGTGTTGCAACGAACGATAAGGAGGTAGTCGATGAGTCTACTTTTTTATGCGTTAATCTTTCTGCTCGTTTTGATTGTGTCAAATGCGACCAATAAATTGTTTCCGCGATTTCCCTTGCCTCTTATCCAAATTTTATTAGGAATTCTCATTGGTTTTTGTACACCACAGGGAAAATTTCATCTGGATACGGAAGTTTTTCTGGCCTTGGTTATTGGCCCCCTTCTTTTTCGCGAAGCAGAAGAAAGTGATATTACAAGCATTTTGAAGCACTGGAAAATTGTGCTGTTTTTGATTTTTCCAGTGATTTTTGTTTCAACCTTGAGTTTAGGGTTTTTAGCCCATCGTTTGTGGCTGGTCCTCCCTCTTGCTGCTTGTTTGGCAGTTGGGGCAGCTTTGGGGCCGACAGATTTAGTAGCTTTTACTTCCCTATCGGAGCGATTTTCATTTCCCAAGCGGGTGGAAAATATCCTCAAAGGAGAGGGGCTTTTAAATGATGCAAGTGGCTTGGTTGCTTTTCAAGTGGCTCTAGCCGCATGGACAACAGGCAATTTTTCCCTAGGAAAAGCTAGTGTATCATTGCTATTATCCATCCTTGGTGGTTTTGCCATTGGGGCCTTATCTGCCTTTTTAAATCGTCAGCTGCAACAATCGCTTCTCAATGTTCGTGCCTCGGATATTGCTGGAGAACTGCTTCTTGAGCTTAGCTTGCCCTTACTGACCTTCTTTCTGGCAGAAGAAATTCATGTTTCAGGGATTATTGCCGTGGTCGTTGCTGGGATTTTCAAAGCTAGCCGTTTTAAGAAAATTACGCTTTTAGAAGCACAAGTGGATACGGTAACGGATACAGTTTGGCAGACCATTGCATTTATGCTTAATGGTTCGGTCTTTGTCATTTTAGGCATGGAATTGCAGATGATTGCTGCACCTATCTTACGCAGTCCGATTTATGACAACCTTTTTTTGGTCGTGACGATTGTCCTTTTAACAGCTGTTTTATTCGCCATTCGTTTTGTTATGATTTATGCTTTCTACCTCACTCGAGGGGCACGGCTCAAGAAGAGAATGGGAAATTATGTGAAGGATATTTTGATTTTGACTTTTTCAGGGGTCAAGGGAACGGTGTCTATTGCGACTATTCTTTTGATACCTACAAGTCTTGAACAGGATTATCCGCTCCTGCTCTTTTTAGTGGCGGGGGTGACCATGTTGAGTTTCTTGCTTGGTTTAGTGGTCTTGCCTCGTTTATCAGAAGACAAGGAAGAATCTTCGGATTATCTGATGCACATTGCGATTTTAAATGATGTAGTGTTAGAACTGGAAGAGGAGCTGAAAAGCACCAAACTCAAAGGTCCTTTATATGCAGCGATTGACAATTACCAAGGGAGAATTGAAAATCTGATTGTCGAGCAAGAGGATCGAACGGTTCGCAAGGATTTAGCGAGCCTCCAGCTTCTCATTCTTAGTATCGAAAATGATGGGTTAGAACAGGCCTATGAGGAAGGGAATATGAGCAACCGTGCCTACCATCTCTATCAGCGGTATCTAAGAACGATGGAGCAACGGATCAATCGGACCTTGGTGTCTCGTTTTACCTATTTCTTGATTGTCTTTTGGCGTGTCTTTCGCTTTGCTTTGCATGAAATCGTAACCTTTGGCTCTGGTTTTCGTTCCCTTATGCAAAAAGAGCAAGGCTATGTGAATAAAGAAGAAGCCGAAGCTATTGCAGAATTGTATCTGGCAAACACGGAAGTCATTATTGAGAGTTTGGAGCATTTAAAGGGAATTTATAAGAATTCCTTGATTAGTTTTTTGCAGGATTCTCGGATTCGGAAGACAGCTATTATCGGAAGCGGTGCCTTTATCGAACGGGTTATCACGCGCTTGAAGCCCACCAATATTGAGGAAATGCTGCGGGGCTATTATTTGGAGCGAAAATTGATTTTTGAATATGAAGAACAAAAGTTAATCTCCCCAAGTTATGCCAAACGCTTGCGGCAAAATGTCAATAATTTGGAAAATTACTCTTTAAAAGAAGTCATCAACACCCTGCCTTACGATGTGCTAAATTATACCAGAAATCACTAAAAGGAATTGGACGAAGCTCAATTCCTTTTATTTATGTATAGAAAAATAAGGAAAGCAGATTTTTGAATTGTCCTGTATCCCTCTATCCTTTTTTTAAAAACAGGGATAACAGTTATCTTTATATATAAAAAATTGGAAATTCTACCCCAATCATTGCAATTTTTATCCTAGAAGGCTATACTGATAGTAGAGAAGCGAAACAGACTTTTCTGGAGAAATAGGAAGAAAGAGTGACTACATGGCCTATATAGAAGTGAGGGGACTTGGTAAGCATTACCAAATGGGAGAAATGACAATTTCTGCCAACAAGGAGGTATCGTTTGATATTGAAAAAGGAGAGTTGGTCGTGGTCTTAGGCTCGTCAGGTGCCGGGAAATCAACCTTGCTCAATATTCTTGGGGGAATGGATTATTGCGATGAGGGAGAAGTGTGGATTGATGGGGTGAATATTGCCTCTTTGACGGACCGCGAGCGAACGGCCTATCGCCGAGCAGACGTTGGTTTTGTATTTCAGTTTTATAATCTGGTGGCTAATCTCACAGCCAAGGAAAATGTGGAGTTAGCTACAGAGCTGGTTTCTAATGGCATGGATGTTTTAGAAATATTAAAGAAGGTTGGTTTAAGCCATCGGATGAATAATTTTCCTGCCCAATTATCGGGCGGTGAGCAGCAACGGGTGGCTATTGCGCGTGCAGTGGCTAAACGTCCTAAAATGCTTCTTTGTGATGAACCAACTGGGGCTTTGGACTATCAGACTGGCAAGCAAGTTCTCCAGATTCTCCAAGATATGTCACGAAAAGAAGGAGCGACGGTTATCATTGTGACGCACAATGCGGCGCTAGCTGCCATTGCAGATCGGATTATTCGGATGAGAGACGCGACGGTTCAGTCGGTCGAATTACAGGAACATCCAGCGGATATTTTGACCTTGGAATATTAGGAGGTGCGAATGGCAAAAAAGACATACCATAAAGATTTACGCCAAGCCATTACCTCTTCCCTAGGGAGATTTCTCTCTATTTTTAGTTTGATGATGATTGGCTCTATGACACTGGTTGGATTAAAGACTACACCCCTAAATATGCAGCAGTCTGCCCAAGCCTATCTGAATCAATATCGAACCATGGATTTGGCTGTGATAGCCAGCTACGGCTTTAGTCAAGAGGATATGGAGGAATTATCCGATGTGAAAGGCTCAGAGGTGGAGTACGGTCACTTGGCGGATGTCACGGTGGGGAAGACCGACAAAGCCTTTCGTCTCTTTTCAAAGCCTAAAAATATCTCTCAATTTCAGTTGATGAAGGGAAAATTGCCAGAAAAATCAGGTGAGATTGCCTTGCTCAGTCCTTTACAAGGAGATTATCAGCTGGGAGATACGATTTCATTTTCACAAAAAAAGGATCAAAAGCTACTGAGGTCAGAGACTTTTCGAGTGACTGGCTTCGTCCATTCTTCAGAAATCTGGGATACTCATCATCTGGGAATGTCTAGTGTCGGTGCAGGGGATTTGACAGGCTATGGGGTAATCCTTGCAGAGGATT
The DNA here is from genome assembly GCF_001708305.1 of Streptococcus himalayensis. Lineage (NCBI taxonomy): Bacteria > Bacillati > Bacillota > Bacilli > Lactobacillales > Streptococcaceae > Streptococcus > Streptococcus himalayensis. The sequence continues at coordinate 57,596 of NZ_CP016953.1, read as the reverse complement.
TTGAACATGAGACGCCGACCATTGCACGATTGAGGAGAAAGGATTTACAAGGGGAAGCCTATGATAGTGAGAAATCTGAGAAAAACATAAAAGAAGCCAAAAATACGCTCACCAAACTTTTAGAATGTAAGGGAGAAAGGCGGCTAGCTGCGATAAAACAAGCTGCCCAAAAAGAGCTGGATCAAGGCAAAAAAGCCTTAGAAACTGCTAAAATTGACTTAAAAAAAGGCGAACAAGAGCTGCAAGAACAAGAAACCCAGCTCAGAGCGATTGGTGTGACGCTCGATAGTCCCCAAGCTAAGCCCTTAACAGCAGCGAAGGAAAAATTTGAAGCAAGGCGAAAAGAAGCAAGTCACAAATTAGCAGCCGAAGAAAAGCGCTTATCAAAAGCCCAAGCAGAGATTGATAGCCTAAAACAACCAACCTATCAAGTCTATACTCGCTCTAGTCTGGCAGGTGGAAATGGCTATATGATTTTTAACAATGCTAAAACGAGCATTAGAGCGGTGGGAAATCTTTTTCCACTGGTTCTCTATCTGGTGGCGGCCTTGGTGACTTTTACAACGATGACGCGTTTTGTAGACGAAGAACGTTCCCATGCTGGGATTTTCAAGGCCTTGGGCTATAGCAATCGACAAATCATTGCAAAATTTGTGGTCTATGGTCTCACTGCTAGTTTCACCGGCACGGTGGTTGGAGTGTTTTTGGGAAATTTCTACCTCTCTCCGGTAATCGATCGGATTGTCACCGAGCGAACGGTCTTAGGTCCTTCGGCAGTTCATTTCTACCCTAGCTATTTATTGCTGTCCTTGGGCTTTTCGCTCTTGTCGGCGGTTTTTCCAGCTTATCTGGTAGCACGACGAGATGTGGTTGAAGAGCCAGCTCGCTTGCTTCAGGCCAAGCCTCCAGTTGCAGGCTCAAACATTTGGTTAGAAAAATGGGCTTGGTTGTGGAGCCGATTGTCCTTTCATCAAAAGGTCACGGCGCGTAATATATTCCGTTATAAGCAGCGAATGCTGATGACGATTATCGGTGTTGCAGGTTCTGTTGCTCTTTTATTCGCTGGTCTAGGCATTCGGAGTTCTATCTCAGAAGTGGCGGACTTGCAGTTTGGTAAGCTCTTGACCTATGATGTGATTGCTGTGGCAAAATCCTCTGATGAGCAAATAGAGAACTGGCCTTCAGACATTCGGGCTACTCTGCCGATTCGCTATGAAACTACTCAGCAAGAGATTACGGGTGTAAAAGAAGAGCAGACTTTATCATGGGTAGTTACAAGGGATGTAGAAAAGTTGGCAGATTTTGTAACCTTGAGAGCCAGCAATCAAAAGCCCTTGACATTAAGCGATGATGGCGTGATTATCTCGACCAGACTGGCACAACTCTATCAAGTAGACGTTGGCGACTGGCTCCCTCTCACCTACCAAGGGAAACCTCTCAAGCTAAAAATAGCAGGAATTACGGAACTATACACAGGCCATTTTTTGTATATGACAGCTGATTATTTTGAAGCATTGACAGGAGAAACCTATCAATCAAATGCTTATTTTGTGACGCTAGCCAATCAAACAGAAGCAGCCATCCAGCAAGTCAGCAGTGAGCTTTTGAAGCTTGATAAGGTAGCGGCAGTTGTGCAAAATACAAGTCTGGTCAGTCAGCTGCGTACCATCGTAAGCTCTCTAACGGCTGTCATGATGATTCTCATCATCTTGTCCATTTTACTCGGCTTGGTGATTTTGTATAATTTGACAACCATCAATGTAGCAGAACGCATTCGTGAGCTATCTACAATAAAAGTACTGGGCTTTTACCATCAGGAAGTCACGCTCTACATCTATCGAGAGACTATCGTGTTATCGATACTTGGGATGCTTGTAGGTTTGCTGGGCGGGCGTGTGTTGCACCAAGTGCTTCTTTCCATGATCAGCTCAAATACGACCTTGTTTCCAACGACTGTTTCTTGGGAAGTGTATGTCTTGCCTTTATTGGTAATCAGTAGTATTTTGTTGATGTTGGGATTACTGGTAAACCGACGCTTGAAACGCTTAGATATGTTAGAAGCTTTAAAATCAGTGGATTAGATAAAATTCTAGGTCTGACTAAAAAAGTTATAGACAACAAAGGACTGAATTCTGTGTGAAGCAGAATCCAGTCCTTTTTGTCATCTTTGAACAAAGAAGTTTAGGCTAGGAAATAGTTAGGAAAATCGTGGGAAGTGATTACTTGCCAAGGGATAGGATATCTAGAAATAAAGCGATGTATTTATCTTGCTCAGGAGAATTTTGCAGGCGTAAGATAAGCTCGGATAGGTTTTCGTCGTAACTGTAGGAAAATGGGCGAAAAAAGTTGCTAGGAGAGACTTCTAAGACATTTAAAATAGTAAATAGTGTTTCTAAGGAGACGCTTCTTTTATTATTCTCTAAAAAGTTGATGTAGGGAAGACTCAGTTCTGCACGTTCAGCTAACTCTTGCTGGGTAAATCCTTTTTCCAAACGATAGTGACGAATGAGCCTACCAATATCTCGTCGTGTTAGATTACTCATATCCCCTCCTTAGTATCTGATATAAACAATTGTATATTTTTCCGTAGGTTTGATATATAAACTATTAGTATTTTGTTTGCGATATTTATTTACTAATAGTTTATATAAGTGATATAATATAGCTTGAGAGTTTATATAAACGAGGGGTATATTATGGTTTATCACAATGAAATGACGCGTGTTCAATTACCAGCCTTACTACATTTGACCCGTTTGGGGTATCTTTATTTGGCAGAGCATGATCCTTTGCTTCAGTCAAGAGATGCTACTACCAATATTCTACTACCAGTATTTAAAGAAGCATTTTTGAAACTGAATCCAGAAGCGACAGAGGATGATTTTTGTCATGAAGTCCAAGACATTCGATTGGAACTGGGGCAGGATGACCTAGGAAGAGACTTTTTTAACCGTCTACAAGGGAGAGGGAAGAACTCGGTGTATCGGTTGATAGACTGGGAAAATTTTAGAAACAATACCTTGCAGGTATCTCTGGAGGTATCTTGTGAGCATGAGGGAGCTAGTTTTCGACCGGATATCATGATTTTTGTCAATGGTCTACCTCTATCGTACATTGAGGTTAAAAAGCCAAATGCAATTCGAGATGGCATGACAGGTATTCGGTCAGAGTTTGAGCGTATGGAACGACGATTTGAAAATCAGAAGTTTCGAAAATTTCATAATATCACCCAGCTCATCTCCTTTTCTGATAATATGCCCTACCATACAGATGGTGGTTATCAAATGCAGGGGTCTTATTATGCTTCTACCAGTAAATCAAAGACCAAGTTCAATTCTTTCAAGGAAGAAAGATGGAGTGAATTGGTGGATGATGTCTCTCCCTTGTCCGAGAAAATCCTTGACCAAGTCCTATATGATACCAACAAAACAGTTTTAAAGCATTCACCAGCATTTCAGACGAATTGTGCAGAAACTACCCCGCTCAATCATTTCTTAACATCGCTGTATCATCCAGAACGATTGAAATTTTTACTAAGATATGGAATCGTCTATGTAGAAGAAGAGGACAAGGATGGTCAACCGCTCATTCAAAAGCATATTATGCGTTATCCACAGCTATTTGCGACAAAAGCGATTGTAGAAATGCTCAAGCGTGGTGAGAAAAAGGGGGTCATTTGGCATACGCAGGGTTCGGGGAAAACGGCTCTTGCCTTTTTTAACGTTGCTCATCTCAAACATTATTTTTCAGAGCAAGGCAAGGTTCCGCGATTTTATTTTATTGTCGATCGCCTCGATTTGGCTGATCAAGCGGAAAAAGAATTTCGAAAGCGAGGGTTGAGTGTTCGACGGATTGCGACAAAGGCTGAATTAAGTGGAACATTTTCAGAAGATATTGCGGTTGTGAATATTCAAAAAGTCAATGAAGATACAGATTTGACCGATCAGTCAGGCTATGATTTGAATGTGCAAAATATTTACTTTATCGATGAAGCCCATCGTTCCTACAATGTAACGGGGTCTTATCTTCCCAATCTTTACAATGCTGACGAGGGAGCCATCAAGATAGCTCTTACAGGGACCCCCTTGATTTCTTACCAAGAAGAGAATAATCAAAAGAAATTATCGCAACAGACGACACGCGAAATTTTTGGAGATTACATCCATAAATATTATTACCATCAATCGATTGAGGATGGCTATACTCTTCGTTTGATGAGAGAAGATATCGCTTTTTCTCATCAAGAACAATTAAATGCTTTGGATGAAGCCTTAAAGAACGAGGTGGAAAAAGGGAGTATCAAGGAAAAAGATTTCAAAGCTCATTCGCGTTATGCTTCTGCTATGTTGGACTATATTCTTCATGATTTTGAAGAGTTTCGCATTCGATTTGCAGATCAAACGATGGGCGCGATGGTGGTCGCTCATTCTTCTGAACAGGCTAGGGAATTGTACCGTCAGCTATTAGAGCGTCAAGAAAGTGGAGAAAGTCAATTAAGTGGTGCTCTTATTCTTCATGATGTGGAAGACAAGGAGAAGATGAAGCAAGAACGAGAAGCTTTTAAGGCTGGTAAAATTGATATTTTATTTGTCTACAGCATGTTATTGACAGGATTTGATGCTCCACGGTTGAAAAAATTATACCTAGGGCGTAAAATTCGTGCCCATAATCTCTTACAAACGCTGACGCGTGTCAACCGTCCTTATAAGGATTATCGTTTGGGCTATGTGGTTGACTTTGCAGATATTTCCCAAGAATTTGACCTGACCAACCAAGCCTATATTGATGAGTTGAACCGTGAATATGCGGATGCTTTGGATGAAGAAAATGTCTTCGGTTCGATTTTTATGTCCGCAGATGAAATTGCTCAGCATTTAACAGAAGCAGAAAGCATTTTACAGGCTTATCCGACAGAGAATTTAGAGTTATTTGATCGAGAAATTTCTACTATTCAAGATAGGAAACAACTTCAAGAGCTCAGAAAGGCCTTAGAAAATCTCAAGGAGAACTACAATCTAGCACGCTTGTTTGGTCATGAGGAATTGGAAAAGCGAGTGGATCGCTCAAGTGTAGCGAGCTTGCTATCGATGGTGACCAATCGTTTGGCAACGATGAATCTGCTGGAGCAAGGAGGACAGACAACGAGTACTGAATTACTCAATCTTGCTATGAGTCAGACTCAGTTTACCTTTTTTAAGCGAGGAGAAGAAGAATTACAACTAGCAACCAAATCCATGCTAGAAGCACAAGGTCAGGCTGCACGTGAGCTAGAGGGGAATTGGGATCAGACAGATCCAGAATGGATTTCCTTATATGAGGAATTTAAGCGTATTCTGCAAAAAGTCAATCAAGAGATGGGCGAATTTACAGCTGACCTTGCTTATGCACATCAAAAAGCCTTTAAAGACATTGAGCAACAAATCAAGTCTTTAAATCAAAAAAATGATGAATTAGCGAAAGCCTTTCATCACGATAAAAAGTATGCTAGAGCCTATCGTCAGGTGACAGAAACCAAGGATATTGAAACACATCGTCCGGTTTTTGAAATGATGAAGGCTTCAAAAAAGGAACTGGATCGGCGCGTGATGAACAATCAAGGAATTTTAGCTGGAAAAACTTATTTCGAGACAGAAGCGACGCAGATTTCTCGACAAAGTATGAAAGAATTAAACTTAAAAGTAACCCCAAAAGTGGTGATGAATTTCTCAAAACTCATCACAGATGAATATATAGGAGAATATGAATACTAATGGAAACAACTTATACAGAAACCATCAAACAATTAGTGGATGATTTAAAGGCAATTTTTACCCATGCAGGACTGGGAGGAGAAGCTGGAGAGTATAAACTCCTGACCCAGTCCTTCCTCTATAAATTTTTAAATGATAAGTTTCTCTATGAAGCCAAGAAAGTGGACCCAAGTTATGAGTTTCAAACATTGGTGACTCTTTCTGAGGACGACTATGAATTTCTCCTCATGGACATTGGAAATAACACAGCAAGAATGAAAGTCGAGCATTTACTTGAAAGCCTTCATCCTAAGCAAAATGAAGCTGATTTTAGCCAGACCTTTGATGATACCTTAAATGCTATTGCCGTTGAAAATAACGATATTTTCTCTGTCCATACAGCTGGAAATACAGATATCCGCCTCTTTGATGCCCACTTAATCGCAGAAAATGTCGCTGATTTTTCAAAACGAAATGATGTGGCTAAAAAAATCATCAATAAACTGGCTTCTGTCCGCTTTGATGAGCAAATCTTTTCAGAAGGATTTGACTTCTTCCTGACTATTTTTGAATACATGATAAAAGACTACAACAAAGATGGTGGCGGAAAATACGCAGAATACTATACTCCCCATTCTGTCGCAAAAATTATCGCAGAAATCTTGGTCGGAAAAGACGATCCCTACAATGTCAAGATTTATGATCCATCAGCTGGTTCAGGAAGTCTCTTGATGAACTTGGCAGGGAAAATCGGAACAGATAAGACTAGCGTTTATAGTCAGGATATTTCTCAAAAATCCTCCAATCTGCTACGCTTGAACTTGATTTTAAATGGTCTCAGTCATTCCATTCAAAATATCGTCCAAGGAAATACCATTATCGAAAATCGGCATACTGAAAAGATGGACTATATCGTCTCAAATCCGCCGTTTAAGCTAGATTTTTCAGATTGGCAGGCAGAGGTAGAAACGCAGGTCGATAGTCACCGCCGCTTCTTTGCAGGGGTGCCAAGCATTCCTAGAAAGAAAAAAGAGAGCATGGCGATTTACCAGCTCTTCTTGCAGCACATTATCTACTCGCTGAGAGAAGATGGAAAGGCGGCTGTTGTGGTGCCGACCGGCTTTATCACAGCTCAATCAGGGATTGATAAGAAAATCCGTCAACATCTGGTCAAAGAGAAAATGCTAGCAGGAGTTGTGTCTATGCCGTCCAATATCTTTGCGACCACAGGAACCAATGTTTCTATTCTTTTCATTGATAAAACCAATAAGGGAGATGTTATCTTGATTGACGCCTCCAATCTTGGAAGCAAGGTCAAGGAAGGGAGCAATCAAAAAACAGTCCTCTCAGCAGAGGAAGAAACAGACATCATCCATACCTTTATCGACAAAGAAGCCAAGGAAAACTTTTCCGTCCTTGTCAGCTATGAGGAAATTGAAGAGAAAAACTATTCCTTGAGTGCAGGGCAATATTTTGAGATTAAGATTGACTATGTGGACATTACCGCTGAAGAGTTTGAAAGGCAAATGGCAGAACACCAAGCCAGCTTGGAAGCTCTCTTTAGCCAATCACGGACCTTGGAAGAAGAGATAATGGGGCAGTTAGGGAAGTTAGGTTTTGGGAATGATGATTATTAAATAGGGAAGATACTTTAATGAAGCTAAAAAAATTAAAAAATATTGCTACAATACATAATGGGGCTACACCTTCGACATCTAAGCCTGAATATTATGGTGGTGAACTTTCGTGGATAACCCCCAAAGATTTATCAAATAGCAACAATAAATATGTTAAATGTGGAGAACGAAATATCACTGAATTAGGAGCTCAACAAATTGGACAATATCTGCCGAGGGGGACTGTACTTTTATCAAGTAGGGCTCCAATCGGATTATTAGCTATTGCAGAAAAGCCGTTATATACAAATCAGGGTTTTAAAAATATTGTAGTAAATCAGGAGATTTTAAATAACGAGTTTTTGTATTATTACCTATTAGCGTCCAAAGAAAATTTACAGAATTTAGGTTCAGGAACAACATTTAAAGAAATATCTAAGAAGAACTTGGAAAGTTTCTCAGTGCCTTGCCCTCCCCTCCACACCCAACAAAAAATCGCCACCCTCCTTTCTGCCCTTGACGAAAAAATTGCCCTCAACAATCGAATCAATGAGGAGTTGGAGAGAATGGCAAAAGAGCTTTATGATTACTGGTTTGTCCAGTTTGACTTTCCTGATGAAAACGGCAAACCCTATAAATCATCAGGTGGAGAGATGGTCTACAACGAAGCCCTCAAGCGAGAGATTCCTAAGGGGTGGGAAGTGAAGAGTTTGGTAAATAATAATCTTTGTAAAATAATTAAAACAGGCGTAAATGATTTTTTCCAAAAATACTATTTAGCCACGGCGGACGTAAACGAAACAACTATATCTAATGGTGAAGTGATTGAATTCGAAAGCCGACCTAGTAGAGCAAATATGCAGCCAATTTTAAATTCTGTATGGTTTGCAAAAATGAAAGATAGTATAAAACATATATTTTTAACATCGGAAATGTCAGTTTTTATAGAGAATTATATTTTTTCAACAGGTTTCGTTGGTCTACAATGTTCCGCTGAAAGTTTTGAATATATAGCTTCTTTTATTCGATTCTCAGGTTTCGAATCTATAAAAAATGATTTATCTCATGGGGCGACACAACAAGCGGTTAATAATACTGATTTGAAGGAAATTGAATTATTAGTTCCAGATAAGCGGGTATTAGAAGAAAAATACCACTATTTAGCAAAACCTATTTTTTCAAAAATAAGCTTAAATATGATAGAAAACCGCAACCTCGCCCAACTCCGCGACTGGCTCTTGCCCATGCTTATGAACGGTCAGGTGAAAGTGGAATGATAGGAGCAGATTGGATACAGGCCTTATGTGCCTTACTGAGCCTACCTCTAACTTTTTTAACGATTCATATCACCTATAGATATGAGAAAAAGAAGGCGATATTTGAAGAAAGGTTCCGTCTTTATGGACTCTTAGTTCATAAATTACAAAAATTAACAGCGAATCATGAGTACTTACCTATACTCTTTCCAGAGGTTCAAGGATTCATCGGTGAAATATACTTTTTTGCAAGCGATGAAATAAATAGACTATTTCAAAGTTTTTTAGATGAATGCCATCATGAATCTGTGCGATTGGAAAATAAAAATCGCAGTAAAGAATACAATGTATTCGATGTCTATATTTTTACAATCATCAGAAGTATGAAATGGGAAGTGAAACATAGAAAAGATATCTCACGGAAACAAATAGATCAAATAGAGCAAGAAGAAAAGCAAGCTCTAGGGACATTCTTTGTGAGCGAATCAAGCGTCCCATTATTTCCAGATTAAAAAAATTTATTTACTAGAAATCCATAAAGCAAACAACCACCCCACCAGTTTCAACTGATGGGGTGGGTTTATCGTTCATCACACAATCGGAATGGAGATTTCAATCAAATTGCTCGAATAGATGGTTCTGATACCCGCTTGATCGATATGGGCGGTGTCAATTTTTCGCTTGAGGAAGAATTCGCGGATTTTATCGACTTCTTGCTCACGAATGGCGCGGTGCTTGTTGGAAATCAAGATTTCGTAGTGAAGGGGTGCTTGGGTAAAAACTACGTCAGTATTTCCAGCAGAGAAGGTTTCAACCAGTGTCGCATCGGTACTTTCTAACTGGCTTTGTACCAAGCGGGCGTGGCTATTGGTTGTGTTGATGAGTTTCATAAATTCCTCCTTGCTTTTGTTCTATTATAGCACTTTTTGATGATGGTGTAGTAGACATTTTTAGTGTACTTGTTGTTTTTTCCACATTTCAATACCCCATTTGTGGCTGCCACGTTTTAATGCTGCGATGGCTTCATCGATGGGAAACCAAGCTAGCTGATTAAAGTCCTCTAAAGGAGCTTGACTTTGCTCAAATTGGCTTACTTCATAGATGTAGGCAGGGTTGTAAAAGTGGGTATCACGGTGGCTAGAGTAGAAATATTCGTCAGCCTGACCGTAGTAGTGGCCAATGGTTGCTGTAAAACCCAGCTCTTCTAGGAGCTCACGCTGAAGGGCTGCTAGGTGATTTTCGCCTTCTTCAATCTCACCACCTGGCAAGAACCAAGCACCGTTGGGAGCTTGAACCAGAATGATGTTTTCCTTAGTTTTATCAGGGATGACTGCATAGACTCCATAGCGATTGGTGTAGTCAACTCCCTCTTTTTTCTCTCCAAAAGTTGCAATAGTCATAGGATTTCCTCGCGAATCTGTATAGGAATATTATAACACATTACAGAAAATTTACCTAGCTATTTTGAGGAGAAATGAGAAGAAATTTTATGCTTCTTTTTCTTTTGTATTTGCCTTGATGAGGATATTGCCCTTGCTTCCCATAACAGCTTTGAGGGATTTTTCGGTCGGATGTTCAAGGTAGAAGTCGGTGATAGCATCTTCGATATGGTCTTGAATGGTTCTACGCAGAGGCCTTGCCCCCATTTTCGGATCGTAGCCTAAATCAACCAGTTTTTCCTTGACTTTATCTGTGACATCCAGATGAATACCATTGCTTGAGAGACGCTGATTGACATCCTCTAGCATGAGATGGACGATATGAAGGAGATTGTCCTTGCTGAGGGCTTTAAATTCGATAATGCCATCAAAGCGGTTCATGAATTCTGGGCTGAAGAAATTGCCTAACTCTCCTAAAACAGAATTGGTGCGACCTTCGCGTGCAGCTCCAAAGCCGACGCTCGCCTCAACCTTGCCTGTACCAGCATTGGAGGTCATGATGATGATAGCGTCTTTAAAGCTGACTGTGCGGCCTTGGCCATCGGTCAAACGGCCATCATCCAATACCTGAAGGAACATGTGCATGACATCAGGGTGGGCTTTTTCGACCTCATCCAGCAAAATGAGGGAGTAAGGATTGCGACGCACACGCTCGGTGAGCTGTCCTGCTTCCTCGTAACCGACATAGCCCGGAGGGGCACCGACCAATTTTGCCACGCTGTGTTTTTCCATATATTCACTCATATCAAAGCGAATCATGCTATCGGCTGAGCCAAAGAGTTCGATGGCTAGTTGTTTGGATAGCTCCGTTTTTCCGACCCCTGTTGGTCCGACAAAGAGGAAACTTCCGATCGGACGATTCGGCGTACCGAGTCCAACACGGTTGCGGCGAATGGCCTTGGCAATCTTGTCCACGGCCTCGTCTTGCCCAATGACATGTGCTTTTAAGTCTTCAGCTAGATGAATGAGTTGGGATTGCTCTTTTTCCTTCAAATCACCAACTGGAATATTGGTCTTTTGCTCGATGATATGCTCGATTGTTTTCTCGCTGATAATCGGCGTATCTTGATCCAGCATTTTATTTTTTTGCAGCTCCTTATATTTGGCAATCTGGTCGCGGAAGTAGGCTGCTTTTTCGAAATCTTCATCTCGTGTGGCTTGGGTTTTGAGATTTTCAGCCTCAATCAAGCGTTGGTCAATGACCTTTGGATCGACAAAATTGAGGGTGAGGTTCATTTTTGAACCCGCTTCATCCAAGAGGTCAATCGCCTTGTCTGGCAAGAAACGGTCTTGGATATAGCGATTGGAAAGGACTGCAGCGGCTTCAATCGCCTCATCAGTATAGGTAACGTGGTGGTAGTCTTCGTATTTTTGTTGAATGCCTTTCAAAATCGTGATGGTTTCTTCCACTGTTGGCTCATCAACCTTGACTGGCTGCATACGACGCTCCAAGGCTGCATCTTTTTCGATAATGCGGTATTCGTTGAGAGTTGTGGCACCGACCAGTTGCAATTCTCCACGTGCAAGAGCAGGTTTTAAAATATTGCCTGCGTCCATATTGCCGTCACCAGCAGAGCCAGCACCGACAATTTCATGAATTTCATCAATAAAGAGAATAACATCGTTGCGTTTGCGGATTTCCTCCATCAACTTTTGCATGCGTTCTTCAAATTGACCACGGATACCCGTTCCTTGAACCAGACTGACCACATCCAGACGAATGACTTCCTTGCCTTGAAGTTTGTGGGGAACATCTCCATCCACGATTTTTTGTGCCAATCCTTCTACAACAGCCGTTTTACCGACCCCAGGCTCTCCGATGAGTACAGGATTGTTCTTAGTTCTGCGGTTTAAAATCTCAATGACACGAACGATTTCCTCATCACGGCCAATCACGGGGTCAATATTGCCTTGGCGGGCAATTTCTGTGACGTTAATTCCAAATTCGTCCAAAATGCCTTTTGGTTGTGGCGGTGTTTGATTGCCTCGTTGACCACCACGACCTCCAGCACCACCTGCCTGTGTAGGAGGTGTTTTGGGTTCTTGTGGTTGTTGGAAATTTTCCAGATTGCCAAAGAAATCATTAAACGGATCAAGTGGTTGGTGCATGTTGCTAAAACCTTTGAAGATAGCATTTTCTGGATCTGTTTTCATGATTTGGTAGCAATTTTGGCAGAGGTCAACCTGACGTTGTTTTCCATTGACATTTGTATAGAGATGGATAGTTGATTCATTGATTTTACAGTTTTGACAAAGCATATAATCCCTCTTTTCTATTTGATACTTGTAGCAATCTGACCATTGGTCAAATTTAGTCAAACTTTCTACTTTCATTATAGCAGTATTTGAAAACATTGCAAGAAGAAAGTATTGAACGGCAAAAAAATAGCTGAAAGAGGGCTAAAATCGAGGATTTCAAGGGATAATTTTTGTAAAAATAGAGTTTTTATAGCCCAATAGGCAGAAAATATGGTAAAATAGGAACGTATAAAGGAAATAGGAGACGTAAAATGGAATCACATTTAGTACGAATTATCAACCGCTTGGAGGCTATGGCCAAAGATGGCGGTAACCTAAAGCGTAACTTTGAACGTGAGGGAGTTGTGGTAGCAGAAGTTGCTTACAACTACGATGAAGAAAATGGTTCAGTGTTCACACTTCGCGATGTAGCAGCACGTGAAACCTATACGTTTGATAGCATTGACTTGATTGCAATGGAAATTTACGAATTGCTTTATTAAAAATCACAAAGGGGTCTAAGCTTGTTTTTATACAGGTTTAGATCTTTTTTTGTTTAAAAAATATTTATTTAGTATTTTTTGAATTTTATATTGAATTTTTATTCATATTGTGGTAGACTAATATTCAGTTTGAATTTAGAGAGGTCTATGATGAATTTTTCGTTTTTACCAAAGTATTTACCCTATTTCAACTATGGGGCTGTCGTGACGCTTATTGTATCGGTTTGTGTCGTCTTTTTTGGAACGATATTGGGAGTGACGCTGGCTTTTGCTCAACGCAGTAAATTTCGCCCCTTGGCTTGGCTAGCCAATCTTTATGTCTGGATTTTTCGTGGAACGCCGATGATGGTTCAGATTATGATTGCCTTTGCGATGATGCAAATCCAAGCACCGACGGTTCAGATTGGGATTTTAGGGGTTGATTTATCACGCTTGTTACCAGGGATTATCATTATTTCCATGAATAGCGGAGCCTATGTGTCAGAGACGGTACGGGCTGGGATTAACGCTGTTCCAAAGGGGCAGCTAGAAGCGGCCTATTCACTGGGAATTCGTCCAAGTAAAGCCATGCGATACGTTATCCTTCCCCAAGCAGTGAAGAATATTCTGCCAGCTTTAGGCAACGAATTTATCACCATTATTAAGGACAGCTCACTCTTATCTACCATCGGTGTGATGGAGCTGTGGAATGGTGCGACAACCGTTGCGGCAACGACCTATTTGACCCTGACACCGCTCTTGTTTGCGGCAGCTTATTATCTGGTCATGACGAGCGTGTTGACCTTAGCTATTCAAGCATTTGAGAAACAGTTAAACAAAGGAGGGCAAACTCATGCGTGAGACCATTATTTCCATCAAAAATTTGCATAAATCATTTGGAAAACATGAAGTACTAAAAGGGATTGATTTGGACATTGAGAAGGGACAGGTCGTTGTGATTATTGGACCGTCCGGTAGTGGGAAATCTACCTTCCTGCGAACTATGAACCTGCTTGAAGTGCCAACCAAGGGGACGGTGACCTTTGAGGGGGTTGATATCACGGATAAGTCAAATGATATTTTTAAGATGCGAGAAAAAATGGGTATGGTCTTTCAGCAGTTCAATCTGTTTCCGAATATGTCGGTGTTAGACAATATTACCCTGTCACCGATGAAGACCAAGGGATTGGGAAAGAATGAGGCTGAAAAAATTGCCTATGATTTGCTTGAAAAAGTTGGCTTGCCCGATAAGGCTCATGCTTACCCTCAGAGCTTATCAGGTGGTCAGCAACAGCGGATTGCGATTGCACGCGGTTTAGCAATGGATCCTGATGTTCTTTTATTTGACGAGCCAACGTCAGCCCTCGACCCTGAGATGGTCGGAGAGGTTTTAAGCGTGATGCAAGAGTTGGCAAAATCTGGGATGACCATGGTGATTGTCACCCATGAAATGGGCTTTGCGAGAGAAGTGGCAGACCGTGTTATCTTTATGGATGGTGGCGTTGTGGTAGAAGACGGCACACCCCAGCAAATCTTTGAAGAAACCAAAGAAGAGCGGACAAAGAATTTCTTGTCTAAGGTGTTATAGTATTCCGATTTTTAAGCACGAAGTTTCAAGCTGGGCCCTTGCTCAGCTTTTAGTGTCATACTCAATGAACATCAACCTCTGACTGGTTTCACAATTGAGAATAGTAGAAGGCAATCGTTAAAACTAGCGTAGCTTGTGTCCTAAAAACCGCAGGTAGAACTAGAGGGTAGCTGAGGCTGGTTTGTCCCACTACCATTTCCAACCTTCAACAGTCCGCTGAATTGTTGGAGCAAGGTGAGTTAACGATGTCAGATATTGCATGTTGACGAGTATCCATTCTGATAGAGAATGCTTGATATAGATAGAAACTATAAGGCTATCTAGCCAAGAACTGCTAGAGCCTGCTTTCATTTTTTGATATAATAGGAAAAAAGAAAAGGAGATGAGAAATGGTAGTCATTGATGGGAAGGTGCTTGCGGCGAAGTTACAGGGGCGTTTGGCAGAAAAAACAGCTCTTTTGAAGGACAAAACGGGATTAGAACCAGGCTTGGTTGTGATTTTAGTGGGGGAAAATCCTGCCAGCCAAGTCTATGTGAGAAATAAGGAGCGTTCAGCACTTGCGGCTGGTTTTCGCAGTGAAGTTGTGCGAGTTCCTGATACGATTACCCAAGCAGAGCTGCTGGGTCTGATTGAGCGCTACAATCAAGACGATGCTTGGCATGGGATTTTGGTGCAGTTGCCCTTGCCAGCCCATATAGATGAAGAGGCAGTCTTACTTGCGATTGACCCTCAAAAAGATGTGGATGGTTTTCATCCGACCAATATGGGCAAGTTCTGGAGCGGTCATCCTGTCATGATTCCCTCAACGCCAGCAGGGATCATGGAGATGTTCCGCGAGTATGGGATTACGCTTGAAGGGAAGAAAGCAGTCGTGATTGGTCGGAGCAATATCGTTGGAAAACCCATGGCCCAACTTCTTTTAGATGCCCATGCGACAGTGACCATTGCCCATTCACGGACGGAAAATCTAGCGCAACTAGCACGTGAAGCAGATATCTTAGTTGTAGCAATTGGCCGTGGGCATTTTGTGACCAAGGACTTTGTCAAAGAAGGGGCGGTGGTCATTGATGTCGGTATGAACCGTGATGAAAATGGCAAATTGATTGGCGATGTAGCCTATGATGAGGTCAAAGAGCTCGCCAGCTACATCACACCTGTGCCTGGTGGAGTTGGTCCCATGACCATTACCATGCTAATGGAGCAGACCTTCGAGGCCTTTCAACGGAACTTGGACAAATAAGGTGAAAATCCATGGTCAGAATTCTAGATGATAGCCTTCTTAGGCGAGTGATTCAGCCGCGGCAGCCAAACAGTCACAAAGGAGACTACGGACGAGTGCTGCTAATCGGTGGAACTTATCCCTATGGTGGTGCCATATTCATGGCGGCTCGTGCGGCAGTTTCCAGTGGTGCAGGTCTTGTGACGGTGGCGACAGAAAGAGCGCATCTGCCAGCACTTCATGCCTCTTTGCCAGAAGCCATGGGCATGGATTTCCAAGAGGAGGACTTGCTGTGCAGCCAAATCAAGAAAGCAGATGTTATTCTCATAGGCCCAGGGCTTGCCTTGGGAAATCGAGAACAGGCTTGTTTTGACTTGGTTATAAAAGAAGTTCGTCAGGGGCAAATTCTCATCCTAGACGGAGGCGCTATTCAGTTTGTCAAGCAGCACGGGATGACTGCTCTGCCAGCTGGCTGTATTTTAACGCCTCACCAGAAAGAATGGGAAGTACTGAGTGGCTTAGCGATTGAGGAGCAAAATGACCGTGCCAATCTTGGAGCTTTGGAAAGATTTCCATCAGATGTCATCTTGGTACAAAAGAGCCAAGAAACAACGGTTTATCAAAAGGGGCAAGAAGATGTTGCTCGCTTGTTGATTGGTGGACCGCACCAAGCAACAGGGGGGATGGGAGATACCTTGGCTGGGATGATTGCTGGTTTTGCAGGTCAATTTCCGCAGGTTTCGCTCCGTGAGCGAGTGGAGGCTGCGGTGTATCTTCATTCTGCCATTGCAGCGGAGCTCAGCGAGACTACCTATGTTACCCTTCCAACGGCTATTAGTCAGGAAATTCCACGTTTGATGAAGCAATATGCCAGTCGCTCACCTCAAAAAGACTGAATAGGAGATTTTGGCTTTTTGAAGTTGGCAGGCGTATCCAGATGATGGCTAGGCCTGGATAGCTTTGACCTCAAGCCAAACACATGAAGAGCCTATCATTTTCAGATAAGGGTTTTCATAAAAGTTGTCTTTTTCATCATGAAATTTTGTTAACAGGTTGGTGAAAAATAGGATAAACAAATGTATATATGTAACTGTCGTGAAAATATTTTGAAAAATGCATGCAGCTAGGAAATGGGTACATGCATTTTCTGCGTACGTCTGTCGTGGCTTTGACTTCATTTTCCTATGAAAAGTGGAGGAAGTGTGGTATAATGGAAAATATTTAGATTTTTGAGGAGAAAGAAAAATGGAAGACCCTGGCAGTCAGACCTTATTACAACAAAGCCTATTATTAGTCGTGTTAACCTTATTCAATGCTTTTTTCTCGGCTACCGAGATGGCTATGGTATCGCTCAATCGAGCGCGTGTCGAGCAGAAGGCTGAAGAAGGCGATATCAAGTACATGCGTTTGTTAAATGTGTTAGAAAATCCTAATAATTTTCTATCCACGATTCAGGTTGGCATTACCTTGATTACGATTTTATCAGGGGCTAGTCTTGCAGATACTTTGGGGACTGAGATTGCCAAATGGATGGGCAATTCAGAAACAGCCAGAGCAGCCTCAAGCTTTTTAGCTCTGGCACTATTGACCTATATTTCTATTGTATTTGGAGAATTGTATCCGAAGCGGATTGCATTGAATCTTAAGGACGCTTTGGCGATTCGCACGGCTCCGTTTATTATTTTTCTAGGGAAACTCGTCAGTCCCTTTGTCTGGCTGTTGTCAGCATCGACCAATTTGTTGAGTCGCATCACACCGATGACTTTTGATGATGCAGATGCGAAGATGACACGGGATGAGATTGAGTATATGCTGACCAAAAATGGCGAACAGACCTTGGATGCTGACGAGATTGAAATGCTACAAGGCGTGTTCTCGCTGGATGAGCTGATGGCAAGAGAGGTCATGGTTCCTCGGACCGATGCTTTTATGGTGGATATTCAAGATGATACCAAAGAGATTATCGAGCGTATTTTGAAGGAAAATTATTCACGGATTCCGGTCTATGATGGAGATAAGGATAATGTCATTGGGGTGATTCATACCAAGCGCTTGCTGAATGCGGCTTTTACAAATGGTTTTGACAATATTGTCCTGCGTAAGATTTTGCAAGAAGCTTTGTTTGTCCATGAGACAATTTTCGTGGATGATTTGTTGACGGAGCTTCGTAATACACAAAATCAGATGGCTATTTTGCTTGATGAATACGGTGGAATGGCAGGGCTTGTGACCTTGGAAGACTTGCTAGAGGAGATTGTCGGAGAAATTGATGATGAAACGGACAAGGCAGAGATTGATGTTCACCAGATTTCTGATTTGACCTATATTGTTCAAGGTGCTATGAACCTCAATGACTTCAACGAATACTTTGATGTCGAGCTAGAAAGCGATGATGTTGACACCATCGCAGGCTATTATTTGACGGGTGTTGGCTCTATTCCGACGGCCAAAGAACGCCTCTCTCATGAAGTGGAAAGTCAAAACAAGGTACTGACTTTGACCAATGATAAGGTCAAAAGCGGCCGTGTAACCAAGGTTAAGCTAGAAATTCGTCCCTTGGAGCTTGAAGAAGCAGATGCCAAGAAAAAGGACTAAACATGCAGGACTTGACTGAGTGGGACATGCTTGGGGGTGAGAGATTTACTCCGGCATTCCATCAGAGATGACCCGTAACGACTTTTATAAGATTGAAAAAGACTTAGAGCATACATTCCGATTGGAAGTGTCTAGGTCTTTTTTGCATATTGAGCCTAAAAATACTTGTCAAAAAAAGGAGAAAGTGCTACAATAGATTTTACAAAATAACATAACAACAGATTAAATTGAGAGGTATTCCCAATTTCAGAAAGGAGAAGGTAGATGGAACATCTAGAAGTGACAGCTAAAGAGCTGATTGAAAATGTAGAAAAGGAATTACAGACTTGTGAGAAAGGGCTTCGTGAGGAGTTAAAGCTAAGAGAAATCTTTGAAGATGTCTACTCGATTCTCCAAAAGGAAACCGACAATAATAAGCTTTTCATCGGCCTTGAAAAATTTTATCAGTCTGTAAGTTTGATGATTGGCTTAAGTCATCTTGAGATGACGGAGGAAGCACGTCTAGCTTGGCGAGCCTATGATCGTTTTCATTTCAAGGAAGTCAAACCACAGCTTCGTCTTTATGGCTGGGTTGTAGCTTTGTAAGAGAAAAGACTTGAATTTCCTTTTGGATAGGGGAAATTCAAGTCTTTTTTAGCTCAATGATGACGTTTGGCAAAATCGACAAAGCGGAATTTTTCTAATTTATGGCGGCTCTCAGTAAATTGAAATTGTTGACCATCTGTAAGATAAACCTTGGATTTGACGGATACTACATGATGGTCTCCCTTGATATCCATGAGTATTTTATCCCGATCTCTTGCTTGATCGATGGTAATTTCCTTTGTGGCATAGGCAATTGGAAGATGGAGTTTTTCTTCCAAATAGGCATAAATCGAATCCTCTGCGATTTGGCGTGTGAGCTCAGGAGCTACCTGTTTATCCAGATAATCCGTGTCAAGAACAGAAGCGACATTATCCACGACCCGTTGGCGGACAATTTTCCAGACAATGCGAAATTCAGGAAAGCCAGTCAGTTGGGATAATTTTTGATCGACAGTGACCTTTTCTAAACTAATGACATTCGTGATGGAGTTGATTCCGTATTGCTCAACCAATTCGCGATAGCTGGTCAAGTGAGAAACGGGAAAGTCAATTTGCTCTTTTTTGAGCACTTTTGACCCTTGGCCACGAATTTTTTGAATCAAGCCTGCTTTTTGGAGCTCTTCAAGGGCCTTGCGTACGGTATCACGGCTGACAGCATAGCGTGCCATCAGTTCGTATTCGCTGGGGAGAAAATCACCGGTTAGGTAGGTTTCCTCTAAAATCTGTCGTTCTAATTCTTTAAAAATCTGCTGGTATTTCTTCATAGATGCCTCACTTGTTTTGTTTTTACCATACAACTGGGAACATTTTAGCAAAAAAATGTTTGAATTGCAACAAACAAGTTGCCTACAAGTTTGGTATCGGTTACAATGGGGTTATAAATGAAACAGGATATTTTCGCGATCAAGAAAATGTCCGAAAAAAGGAGACGAATTCCATGGGGAAATTTGAAAAGGACGCCAAGGTCTTACTTGAGGCTGTTGGCGGCAAGGAAAATGTTTCTGCGGTTACTCACTGTGCGACGCGGATGCGTTTTGTACTAGCAGATGAGAAGAAAGCAGATGTTCGGGCAATTGAAGCTATTCCTGCAGTGAAGGGAACCTTTACCAATGCAGGGCAGTTTCAAGTGATTATCGGCAATGATGTACCGATTTTCTACAATGACTTCACAGCCGTATCAGGCATCGAAGGAGTGTCAAAAGAAGCAGCCAAAGCTGCAGCTAAGAGCAATCAAAATCCTGTTCAACGGGTGATGACGATGCTAGCGGAAATCTTCACGCCTATCATTCCAGCTATTATCGTTGGGGGATTGATTCTTGGTTTCCGTAATGTCTTAGAATCTGTGGGTATGCCATGGTTAGGACAACAAATTGCAGATGGTGCCAAAGTTTTTGATGTAGATGGCAATCCTGTATGGAACACTATTACCATGGTTTCACCATTTTGGAATGGGGTCAACCATTTCCTATGGCTTCCAGGGGAAGCAATCTTCCATTTCTTGCCAGTAGGCATTACCTGGTCTGTGACCCGTAAGATGGGAACCAGTCAAATTCTTGGGATTGTATTGGGGATTTGCTTGGTCTCTCCACAGCTCCTCAATGCCTACGCAGTGCCTGGGACATCTGCGGCAGAAATCGCTGAAAATTGGACTTGGAATTTTGGTTTCTTTACGATCAATCGTATCGGTTACCAAGCGCAAGTCATTCCAGCCCTCCTTGCTGGGCTTTCACTGTCCTATCTTGAAATTTTCTGGCGCAAGCGGATTCCAGAAGTCGTTTCGATGATTTTTGTACCCTTCTTGTCCCTCATTCCAGCCCTAATCTTGGCTCATACAGTCTTAGGACCAATCGGTTGGACTCTTGGTCAATGGATTTCAGCGGTGGTGCTTGCTGGTCTGACAGGCCCTGTGAAATGGCTCTTTGGTGCGGTTTTTGGTGCCCTTTATGCACCGTTTGTCATCACAGGTCTTCACCACATGACCAATGCAGTGGATACGCAGTTGATTGCAGATACTGGCGGTACTGGTTTGTGGCCAATGATTGCCCTTTCAAATATCGCTCAAGGTTCAGCTGTATTGGCCTACTACTGGATGAATCGTAAAAATGAACGCGAAGCCCAAATTTCACTTCCGGCAACGATTTCAGCCTATCTTGGGGTGACAGAACCAGCTCTCTTTGGGGTGAATGTTAAGTATGTTTATCCATTTGTAGCAGGTATGATTGGTTCAGGGATTGCAGGTTTCCTTTGCGTTAGTTTTAATGTAACAGCTAATGCCATTGGTATTGGAGGAATTCCTGGTATCTTATCTATCCAAGCCAAATATATGTTGCCATTTGCAGCGATTATGCTGGTTGCTATTGGAGTGCCGTTTGTTTTGACAATCTTCTTTAGAAAAGCAGGTTTCTTTACCAAGGCAGAAGATGAAACAGTCAAAGCTCCGCAAGTTGAAGCACTTCAAGAAGCCAAAGAAGCGGCTACAAAAGTCGAATTAGTAGAAGTAATGAGCCCATTGGCAGGGGAGGTTATGCCTCTTAGCCAAGCAACGGATCCTGTCTTTGCCCAAGGTGTGATGGGGCAAGGAGTTGTGATTGTACCGAATGAGGGCGAGTTGGTAGCACCAGTGGATGGTGTTGTATCGGTTCTCTTTCCAACCAAACATGCCGTAGGCATTGTGTCAACAGATGGCGTGGAGATGCTCATGCACATCGGAATGGATACGGTTAATTTAGAAGGACGAGGCTTCACAGCCCATGTCAGCCAAGGAGATACTGTCAAGGCTGGTCAAGTATTGATTCGATTTGATATGGATGTTATTCGAAATAGTGGTTATGTTACTGAAACACCAGTGATTATCACCAACCAAGATCAGTACCAAGCAGATGCCTTGGGAGAATTGCCACGCACAATTCAACGTGGAGAAAAGCTGATGATAGCTAGTCGTTTGTAAAAAGTTGGAGAAGGGGAGTGGAGGTTTGTCTCACCCCTTCCTTCTGTTTAGAGAGGAATAATAAGAAAAGAAGCTTATGGTAGTAGATAAGAGCAAAGTTGTCTATCAAATTTATCCAAAATCGTTTAAGGATACGACTGGAAATGGGATTGGAGATTTTCGAGGGATTATTGAGAAAATCCCTTACTTGAAAGAGCTTGGTGTCGATATGGTCTGGCTGAATCCATTTTATCCAAGCCCACAGCGTGATAATGGCTATGATATTTCTGATTATAAGGCTATCAATCCCTTGTTTGGGGATATGGCAGATTTTGAGGAAATGATTGAAGCTGGAAAAGAGCAGGGCATTGAATTTATGCTAGATATGGTGTTAAATCACTGTTCGATAGAGCATGAATGGTTCCAAAAAGCCCTTGCTGGCGATGAGTATTACCAAGACTTTTTTATCCTACGCGAGGAGCCAACGGACTGGGTTTCTAAGTTTGGAGGGAGTGCTTGGGCTCCTTTTGGAGATACTGGCAAATATTATCTTCATCTTTTTGACGAAAGTCAGGCAGATTTGAATTGGCGCAATCCCCAAGTCCGTAAGGAACTGTTTCAGGTGGTCAATTTCTGGAAAGACAAGGGAGTCAAAGGATTTCGTTTTGATGTGATTAACTTGATTGGTAAAGACGAAGTTTTAGAGAATTGCCCTATCAATGATGGAAAACCCGCTTATACCGATCGGCCTATCACTCATGATTATCTGCAGATGATGAACAAGGCAACCTTTGGAGCGGATGAAAGCTTTATGACTGTTGGAGAGATGAGCTCAACCACTATTGAAAATTGTGTCCTGTATTCAGCTCCAGATCGCAATGAATTGTCGATGGCTTTTAATTTTCATCATCTAAAAGTGGATTATGAAGAGGGTCAAAAATGGACTTTGAAGGCTTTTGACTTTGAAGAATTAAAAACCTTGTTCCATACTTGGGGGCAGGAAATGAGTGAGCAGAACGGTTGGAGTGCTCTGTTTTGGAATAATCATGACCAACCGCGTGCCCTTAATCGTTTTGTGGATGTCAAACAGTTCCGATCAGAAGGGGCCACCATGTTAGCAGCGAGCATTCATTTATCCCGCGGCACACCTTATATATACATGGGTGAAGAGATTGGCATGCTCGATCCAGACTATGATTCGATGGCCGATTATGTAGATGTGGAAAGTTTGAATGCCTATCGAATCTTGCTTGCAGAAGGAAAGTCAGAAGAGGAAGCACTAGCTATCATCAAGGCAAAATCGCGCGACAATACACGAATTCCAATGCAATGGGATGCAAGTTTGAACGCGGGCTTTTCCACAGGAACCCCTTGGTTGAAGGTAGGCAAATCTTACCAAACTATCAATGTAGAAGCTGAACAAAAAGGTTTAATTTTCAATTTTTATAAGGAGCTAATTGCCCTTCGAAAAAAAGAAAAGATTATTGCAGAAGGGAACTATGTGCCAGCCTTTGTGGATAGTCAGCAGATTTATGCTTTTGAACGCCAGTACCAAGGACAAAAACTTTTAGTCTTGAATAACTTTTATGCTGATGCAGTCAGCCTGACTTTGCCAGAAGAATACCGAGAAGCCCAAGTGCTGATTGGTAACTATGCTGACAGCAAGATTGACGAAAGCATTTGCTTGCGAGCCTATGAAACGCTAGCGATTATCCTTCGATAAAAGCTGGTTGATTGAAAAGTTTATGAGAAAGTCTAAGGAGATGAAAGAGCCTTTTATCTCCTTTTTCTGTTATAGTACATGAAAATAGTTCTTGAAAAACAGATTGTTTTCTAAAAAATAGACAAAATAGGAGATTTTCCACTGATAAATGTTATAATAAGGATATAAAACGTTTTCAAGAGGGTATGGCAATGGAACAAGAAACGATTGATTATGGACAAGTAACAGGTTTGGTGCATTCTACGGAGAGTTTTGGTTCGGTAGATGGTCCTGGGATTCGCTTTATTGTCTTTTTACAAGGCTGTAAAATGCGTTGCCAGTACTGCCATAACCCAGATACATGGGCAATGGAGAGCAATAAGGCGCGTGAACGGACGGTGGATGATGTCTTGAAAGAAGCTCTTCGTTACCGTGGTTTTTGGGGCAAGCACGGAGGTATTACTGTCTCTGGTGGGGAAGCTCTCCTACAGATTGATTTTTTGATTGCTCTTTTCACAAAGGCACATGAGCTGGGCATTCATTGTACGCTGGATACCTGTGCCCTTCCTTTTCGCAATAAGCCAGAATATCTGGTGAAGTTTGACCGTTTAATGGCAGTGACGGACTTGGTTCTCTTAGATATCAAAGAAATCAACGAAGAGCAGCATAAAATTGTGACGAGTCAAACCAATAAAAATATTTTGGACTGTGCCAAGTATCTTTCTGATATGGGCAAACCAGTTTGGATTCGTCATGTCTTGGTGCCTGGCTTGACAGACCGTGATGAAGATTTGAAAGAATTGGGCGAATTTGTTCAAACACTGAAAAATGTTGATCGTTTTGAAATTCTGCCTTATCACACCATGGGTGAGTTTAAATGGCGGGAATTGGGAATTCCTTACCCCTTGGCAGGTGTCAAACCGCCGACCAAGGATCGGGTAGACAATGCCAAGAAACTCATGCATACGGAAAATTACCAAGATTATCTCAAACGTGTGCATGGCAGCTGATACTCTTGTGATTATGATTGTTTAAATAGATAAATATGTTGGGGTGAAAGCCCAATCCTAATAGAAAAGCGAACAAAACTAGTTTTCTGACCTTCAGAATTCTGTCTTGTTCGCTTTTTTATCTCTCATATATTAAATGTTGTACCCATGTAATTTCAAAAATAGGCATTTGATGTAAACCTATTTATTTTTGGTGCAACATGAAGTAGGTTACGTAAGTCAAATAGGGTGATGTTTTAGCAGATGAAAAGTATGGATGTGCATAGCGTCTCCTAGAAAGTTGCATCATCTACGCTGTCCAACCAATCGCTAGCCGCCTTGGTGGTTGCAAGAAGAGCCCCTGATTTAAAGGGTGATTCAAGATTTGCAGCAGCAACGACTTGAAGGAAGGATTTTGTTCCACCGAGGTCACAGATACGAAGGTAATCTTCCCAAGCAGTTTCGTCCTTGTCTACTTGCGTGCGTTTCCAGAATTGGAGGGCGCAGACTTGGGCTAAAGTATAGTCAATGTAGTAGAACGGACTTGCAAAGATATGTCCTTGACGGTACCAGAAGATACCACGGTTAAGTGCTTCTGATTCAGAGAAATCACGGTCAGGCAGATAGAGTTCTTCCAAACGTTTCCAAGTTGCCTTGCGTTCTGCAGGTGTCATGGTTGGATTTTCATAAATTTCATGTTGGAAATGATCGACCAGAACCCCATAGGGCAAGAAGAGAAGGGCGCCTGCTAGGTGACCAAATTTATATTTGTTCACCTGTTCTTTAAAGAAGCGATCCATCCAAGACCAGGTCATAAATTCCATAGACATGGAGTGGATTTCACAGGTTTCATAAGTTGGCCAGATAACTTCAGGGCTGGCAATCCAACGTGAACGATAGACTTGGAAGGCATGCCCAGCTTCATGGGTCAAGACATCAATGTCGCCACTTGTTCCATTGAAGTTCGAAAAGATAAACGGACTCTTGTAATCTGGAATATAGGTACAATAACCGCCGCTATCTTTACCAGTTTTTGCAACCAAGTCAAGCAGACCATGTTCCACCATAAAGTCAAAGAATTCCCCTGTTTCTGCTGACAATTCGTGGTACATTTTTTGTGCTTCTCCGACGATAAAATCAGGATCTCCTTGAGGTGTTGGATTACCGTCTAAGAATTCCAAGGCTAAATCATAGTGTTTGAGGCTAGGCACTTGAATGCGTTTTGCTTGGCGCTCGCGTAGTTTTTGTACGATTGGCACGACATGTTTGAGAATTTCTTCACGGTAGACCTTAACCATATCGCGGTTGTAGTCAAAGCGATTCATGGCTGCATAACCATATTCGACGTAGTCTTTAAAGCCAAGAGTATGGGCAATATCAGTCCGAACCTTGACCAATTCATCATAGACACGGTCGAACTCTTCTTCTTTACTTGCAAAATAAGCTGTTGAAGCGTCAGAAGCAGCCTTGCGGACTGCACGGTCAGTTGATTGGGCAAAGGGTGCCATTTGGGCAAGGTTGTAGGTTTGACCTTGGAAGTCAATTTTTGCTCCCGCAATCAAGTCCCTGTACTGGTCTACGAGTTCATTTTCCTTTTGGAAAAGAGGAATAGCTTCAGAGGAGAAAATCTTTTGCTTGTTTTCAGCCAACATGAAGAAGGTTTCTGGTAAGAACTCACTTAATGCTGCACGGTATGGGCAAGCTAAAACGGCTTGGTAGTAGGCAGTTGTTAATTCTTCAAAGAGGGGGAGGTGTTCATTCCAAAACTTGGTTTCCTCATTGTAAAATTCATCCGTCATATCAATCGTATGGCGAATGTGCCACAAGTTCATCTGCGTGTCAATGGATGCATTGATTTTCGTGATGTTTTCTACGATATCAAGTGCTTCGTTTGCAGAAGTAGTTTGGTGCAATTGCTCTATTAAATCGGTCATTTGCTCTTTTATAAGAGCGTAATCAGGACGTGTATAGGTATAATCTGTAAATTTCATAAGTATTCCTTTCTTGATTACTATCTTACCTTTTTTGAAAGCGTTTTGCAAATCTTGGTAGAATGCCTCGCAAGCATCGAAGTAGGATAAACCAATGTGATAGCGTTTAATCTGAAAAGATAGAACGTGAATAGACTTATTCTGAAAACTTAAATATTGAAAGACAAGAAGTTCAAAATCCTATCTATATTACTTGGTTTAAAATTAACTCATGGAGTTTCCGAACAAGTCTAATGTTGATGGCTATTGTTCTACCTATAGTAAGATTGTTTTTAAGTACTTGGACTGCTAGCAGACTTATGCTATAATAGACCTAAGAAAAAATGATGAGGTATAACAGAATGTCAAAATTGTTAGTTTTTGGTCACCAAAATCCTGATACAGATGCGATTGCGTCTTCTTATGGTTGGGCCTATTTGGAACGTGAGGCTTTTGGTCGTGAGGCAGAAAGCGTAGCGCTTGGGACACCAAATGAAGAAACAGCCTTTGCTCTTGATTATTTTGGGGTAACAGCACCGCGCGTGGTAGAATCTGCTAAGGCAGAAGGTGTAGATCAGGTCATCTTAACAGACCATAATGAATTCCAGCAATCTATTTCTGATATTAAAGAAGTGGAAGTAGTGGCAGTTGTTGATCACCACCGTGTGGCGAATTTTGAAACAGCAAATCCTCTTTACATGCGTTTGGAGCCAGTTGGTTCAGCTTCTTCCATCGTTTATCGTGCCTTCAAGGAAAATGGTTTGACACCACCAAAAGAAGTGGCAGGTTTACTCTTGTCCGGTTTGATTTCGGACACACTCTTGCTCAAATCTCCAACCACTCATGCGAGCGACCCACAAGTGGCTAGAGAATTAGCAGAACTAGCAGGCGTTAACTTGGAAGAATACGGACTTGCTATGCTCAAAGCAGGAACTAATCTTGCTAGCAAAACAGCTGATGAATTGATTGACATCGATGCAAAAACCTTCGAATTAAACGGTAACGCCGTTCGTGTGGCACAGGTCAATACGGTTGATATTGCAGAAGTTTTGGAGCGCCAAGCAGAAATCGAAGCAGCCATTGAAGCTGCAAGTAAGGAAAATGGCTATTCAGACTTTGTCTTGATGATTACGGATATTGTCAACTCAAACTCTGAAATTCTGGCTCTTGGTCGCAACATGGATAAGGTCGAAGCAGCCTTTAACTTCACACTTGAAAACAACCATGCCTTCCTGGCAGGAGCTGTTTCTCGTAAAAAACAAGTGGTGCCTCAGTTGACAGAAAGCTTTGGAGCTTAAACGGACGACAAGCCTGGAAGACTAGAATGCAAAATGAGGCTAGCACCCCCTGGTTTCAATGTATTTCAGTCTGTAGGTAAAGTGAGCTTCAGCAAAGTTTGGCGAAGTGGTTTAGGGCTTCATTTTGAGAACCTGTTCTAGAGTGAGTGCCCATGACATCTATTTGCCAGTGGACTGATGACAGTAACATCGTTAGCAATATTTGCTGTGCCATAAAATGAGAATATGACAAAACAGGCTTGGAGGTTTTCCAGCCTGTTCCTATCTATCAAGGAGGGAACATGATTGAGATTATCAATCCAAGTCGCGTGACTAAACATTCGTTTTTTAGTAATATATTAGCTTATTTAGACCAACATGAGGATGTGATTTTACGAGATATCAAGCGGGAATTTGCGGATGTTCCCCACCTGGATCGTTTGTTAGAACAGTATATCACAAAGGGTTTGATCAAGCGAGAGAATAAGCGTTATTGTTTAACTCTTCCTTTTTTAGAAAGTCTTGACGAGGTTCAGTTGGATCAAGAGCTGTTTATTCGTAGCGACAGTCCGCTCTATCCTAAACTTGAAAAAATGGTTTTTCAAACAGAAATCCGAAATCAGACGAATGAGGTCATCATTGAGGAGCCAACAACAATCTTTCGTGACAGTCTGACCTTGTCCAACTATTTTTATAAGCTCAACCATGGCTATCCTCTATCTCCAGAGCAAGAGCCACTTTATGCAGTATTGGGAGATGTCAATCCAGAATATGCTCTCAAGTATATGACGACTTTTCTGTTGAAATTTGTCAAAAAAGATCAAGTTCCTCAGAAACGACGAGATATTTTTGTAGATAGCTTGGTTCTTTTGGGCTATATTGCTCCAAATCAAGAAGGAAAATATGAGTTGCAAATGGGGCTAGATAAGGAAGAATTACGGTTTTATACTCTATAAACATCAAAATCTGACTAGATTCCACAATTGAGAATTGTAGAAGGTGATAGCTAAAACTAGCCTAGCTGGTGTCCTAAAAACCGCAGGGGGAACGGGAGGTTAGCAGCTCTGTCTCACTTCCTTATTTCCAACCTTCAATAGTCCGTTGGACTGTTGAAGCAAGGTAAGTTAGCATCGCAGATGTTGATTGTTGACGAGTATGACACATGAAGCTGACCTATTTCAAGACGAAGCTCGATGGACAGCTATGGCAATTGCTAGGAACAAGGTCAATTTTATCGGTCTATGACGGTAGAGTACGAGATAGAAAGAAAAAAGGCAGGGAAATCCTAGCCTTTTATGCATGTCTCTGCAATGGTATAATCCCCTGCATAAGGAATTTTTTCACCATTTACAATTTGATAGGCATCCGCCCCTTTTCCAGCGATAATAAGGGCATCATGCTCGCCAGAGGTGCGTTTTAAGCCTTCGATAATGGCTGTTTCACGGTCTGGGATAATGGCTACCTCATGTGCTATAAAACTAGCAATTTCTTGGGCAATCTGAACAGGATCCTCATAGTTAGGATCGTCAGCAGTCAGAATGACTTCAATTTCAGGGTATTGGTTGAGGAGGAGACCAAAGTCTTTGCGACGGCTCTCTCCCTTATTTCCCGTTGCTCCAAGAATGAGAATCAACTTCCCTGTTTGATAGTCTTTGACGACTGAAAGGAGTTTTGCAAGACTATCTCCGTTATGAGCATAATCGACAAAGACTTTAGCACCATTTTGTTGGGTTAGGACTTCCATGCGTCCAGGGACACAGGTTTCAGCAATTCCAGCCTTTATGTCTTCTTTGGAGATGCCTAGACGAAGAGCTGCAAGGCCAGCTGCAAGGGCATTTTCTTGATTAAAACCACCGATGAGCTGGAT
Organism: Streptococcus himalayensis; assembly: GCF_001708305.1. Taxonomy (NCBI): domain Bacteria; kingdom Bacillati; phylum Bacillota; class Bacilli; order Lactobacillales; family Streptococcaceae; genus Streptococcus; species Streptococcus himalayensis. The sequence continues at coordinate 28,117 of NZ_CP016953.1, read as the reverse complement.
GTCAAAGGCTCCTTCTAGTGCTCCGCTTGCTTTAAAAGAAAAGGCTTGAGAATGGGTGATTTGATTGGTTGAATGAGGGCCGTAAAAATCATGCTCTTGATCTGAAACTTGCTCTTTCATCACCTCGAAATAATCCATCCCGCTATTGACGACGACTGCTCTGCTATTTTCCATCAGAAGACGCTTGTGATAGAAATAATCTTCAAAGCTAGGGTGTTCAATAGGTCCAATATGGTCAGGGCTGATATTGAGGAAAATTCCAACATCAAAGGTTAAGCCATACACGCGCTTTTTAAGATAGGCCTGACTGGAGACCTCCATGATAAGGTGGGTTCGACCATTGCTGACAGCTTCTGCCATCATCGCAAATAGATCTAGACTTTCTGGAGTGGTGAGAGTGGACTTGAAAAAGGTCTTGCCGTCCAGTGTTGTATTCATGGTGGAGAGTAGGGCAGGCTTATGGTTTTGACTGAGGATGTGATAGGCAAAATAAGCAGCTGTTGTCTTTCCCTTGGTTCCCGTAAAAGCCATCAGTTTGAGATTTTTTTGAGGATGGTCGTAAAATTCCATTGCAATCAAGCTCATAGCCTGCTTGATGTCATTGACGATAATGACTGGAATGGAGACCTCAAAATCTACTTCACTAACATAGTAAGTCAGACCAGCCTCAATGGCTTGCTCCAGAAAAGCTGGTTTGAAGTTTTCTCCTTTGACAAAAAAGAGGGTAGATGAATCGACAGCACGACTATCGTAGCTAATCTTATCAAATACGACAGATTGAGCGCTATAGTGATAATGACCGTTTGAAATAATCTCACGAAAATTCGCATCGTTTTTTAAAATAGTAAGTACAGTTTCAATTTTAATCATGTTTCCATTATAAACCTAAGGGTCATGTTTTACAAGCGGAAAGGAAAAGTTTATAATAAGATGAGAAGAATGTCAGAGGTAATATATGAAAGAAAAAGAAACAAGTCAGCAGGAGCAGATGCTCCGTGGAACGGCTTGGTTAACAATTAGTAATTTTATCAGTCGTTTACTGGGAGCGATTTATATTATCCCTTGGTATATCTGGATGCAGCCTCATGCTGCTGAGGCAAACGGCTTGTTTACGATGGGATATAACATCTATGCTTGGTTTCTTCTGGTTTCCACAGCAGGGATTCCAGTTGCTATTGCAAAGCAAGTGGCAAAATACAATGCCAAAGAAGAGCGAGAGCATAGTTTTATCCTAGTGAGAGAATTTATCAACTTGATGCTCATCTTAGGCCTTGTTTTTGCGATAGGGATGTATCTCGGTTCTCCCTTATTTGCAGAAATGTCTGGTGTTGGAAAAGATCTCATTCCTGTCATGAGGAGCTTATCTTGGGCAGTTCTTGTATTTCCTGTGATGAGTGTTATCCGTGGATTTTTTCAAGGTTTCAATGATTTAAAACCCTTTGCGGTCAGCCAGATTGCCGAACAAGTGGTGCGAGTGATTTGGATGTTGGTAACAGCTTATCTCATCATGAATTTGGGTTCGAAAAATTATGTGGAAGCTGTGACCCAATCGACCTTTGCAGCTTTTATCGGAATGATTGCGAGTATGCTTGTCTTGCTTTACTTTTTATGGCAAGCGGATATGTTGGCTGCTATTTTGAAAAAGTCAAGTAAGAAAGAAAAGATTGATAGTAAAGCCTTGTTATGGGATACCCTTCGGGAAGCCATTCCTTTTATTATCACAGGCTCAGCTATTCAGTTATTCCAAATCATTGATCAAATGACTTTTATTAAATTTATGCAGGATTTGACCGATTATAGTAAATCAGAATTAGTGATTATGTTTAGTTATTTTTCAGCCAACCCTAATAAAATTACGATGATTTTGATTGCTGTGGCAACTTCTATTGGAGGGGTGGGAATCCCCCTTCTAACAGCCAACTATATTAAAGGAGATCGACCAGCTGTCGTCAAATTGATACAAGATAATTTGAGTATGCTCATGGCCTTTTTAATTCCAGCTACGGTCGGATCGATTCTCTTGGCAAAACCACTATACACAGTTTTTTATGGAGAAGCTGATTCCTTGGCTTTAGGTTTATTTATCTTTGCTGTTTCCCAGACCCTTCTATTGGGAGGGTATATGGTGCTTTCGCCGATGATTCAATCCTTGTTTCAAAATCGGAAAGCCGTGCTCTATTTTGTCTATGGATTCTTGCTAAAGGTGGCCTTGCAAGCTCCGATGATTTTTCTGTTTCAAGCGTATGGGCCTCTGCTTTCAACGACTGTAGGCTTGCTCGTTCCGATTGTATTGATGTATCGACATATTCAGCGCGTGACCAAATTGCGCTCAAACATTATCTTGAGACGAAGTTTGTTAGCTTTGATGTTGACTGGAATGATGGCAGTGGCTGTTTATCTAGCCCAATTCCTATTAGGATTTGTCTTTCATTCGCAAGGACGCTTGCTTAATTTGATTTATCTTACTCTGGTTGGTGGAATTGGAGTTGTAACCTATTTTTACCTGGGACTTTTGACACGCTTGCTTGATAAATTTTTAGGTGCTAGAGCAGAAAGTCTCCGCCAAAAATTGCATATTCCATAAAAAAGATTGAGACAGACAGCTATTAGCCTTGTCTGTTTCAGTTTTTTTGTTTGTCAAAAAACATAGATAGAGGGCGAGCTATTCACCTTAGACTCATCTGAAATCAAAGTTAGCATTTGTGCGACTTTCTTAGATGGTTCGGACGTAAACTACTTATTTTTTATGACTGTACTTTTCATCTGCTAAAAAAGCATCCTGTTTGACATACTTGGTTTATTTCACTTTGTGACAACATAAACATGCATATATAAAATTTATATTTTTGAAATTACAGGAGTATTATAGTCAACCAAAATCAAAATCTGACATCGTTAACTCATCTTGTTGAACTCCAGTTCTATCAGGAGGTGTTACCTAGTCGAATTTTGAGCTTTATAGAGTACTGGTAGAGAGCATAGGTCAAAGCTTACTGGTAACAAACATGCGGTGTATCTCTATATTTTCAAGCCATTATTTAGAATTCAAGTGATTTTGTTGCTTATTTGTATGAGCACGGGTAAGCATGGATAAAGAGTAGATTCTTTGCAGGAGCACATTATGCTATATTGAAATAGCTAAAACCTCATTTTTTAGACAATAAATTAAACTTTGTCTAAATTTAAACTAAAAAAATAAAAATAATATATTAAAAGTACTTGACAAAACCGAGGGGGGGGGTATCATATAGAATGGGTGTTTTCATAATACCCAGAAAATATTTCCATGTCTTTTCATACTCTGTTCAATATCAGAGGAATGGACACTGGAAAAAATAGAAGATAGTGCATTAGCAATGCTTTTGTTGCTAATGTATATGACGGCGCAAGCCTAGGAGGAAATATATTTATGGTTGGAAAAAACAACCGAAAAGTTCGCAACGAACAGTGTGCAGATAAGCGCTTTACGTTTTCAATTCGAAAATTTAATCAAGGTGTCGCTTCTGCCATTATCGGTGCCAGTCTTTTTTGGGGTGCACAAGCACCAGTTTCTGCAGATTCAAGCACTAGTGTAGAATCTGATCAGATTTCTTTGACAACCTCTTCGAGTACGACAGAGGATGAGGTGTCAAAAGATTCAAAAACAGAAACAGTACAATCAACGACGCAATCTGCTGATGTTGAAGAAACGGTTCCTGAATTATCAACAGAGGAGGTAGTTGAAGAAAAGGTTGAAGAAAAAGTTCAAGAAAAATCTGAAACGCCTATTGTTGATGAAAAGAAAAAAACAGAAAATACAGCTGAGGTTCGTAAATCAGTAGAAAAAACAACCTCTTCTAGTAAAGAAAAAGCTGAAAATAACCAAAAGCCGGTAGCTGAGAAAAAAACAGAGACAGCTGAAGTAACGTCCAAAGAAAAGGTTGAAGAAAAATCTGAACCAGCTAATCGTAGTGTGACTATAGACGCTTCAGCAACTACTCTTAATCTGGAGACAAAATCATCTCTTGATGAAACTAGTACTGCTACACCTGTCTTAGAAAATAAATTAGCAACTCGAAATACAGAGGTTTCAGGAGCACGCTTTTTTGCTGCTGAACGTGCTCAGACAGAAGCAACTGTCTCTAGCTGGGCAGAATTCTTACAAGCATTTGCAGATGGAAATGTAGGAACGATTAAATTAGCAGGAGATATTGTTGCTCCAGATAACGCTTCTACAGGAGTTCGCCCAGGAGTTCTTGCTGATGCAAATGTTACTAATGGGAATTCTAATGGAGTGGATACTGGTTCCATTCGGAATAGACCTGCCAGTGTTGACCGCACATTAACACTTAATGCAACAGGTCATGGTTTGTTGATTGATGGTGGAAATCACACCTTAGATTTGCGTTCCTTTACCTTGACGCCCAACGGCTCAGATTCTTGGGATATTACCTTCAAAGATGTAGCGCTAAATACCGCTAACTCAAAAGGTGCTTTGAACCTAACACATACATCGGGTCAAAATACGGTGACCTTTAACAATGTAACGGCTAACGGTTCCTCTCTTTATGGAGGTGGAGGTGACACAGCAGTTGTTATTAAAGGAAATACTACGTCAACTGTCAGTGAATCATACACAACTAAAACAGGTCAAGTCCAATATGTCCAAAAAAATGTAGGAACTGCGACTACAGCCGCCGCAGAAACGGTCCATAACCGTGAACGTCGTGAAGCAAATATTCATGATGCTTCTTCAGTGACGGTTTCTGAAGGTGCGTCCTTGACTATTAGTCGTTCTCCTAGCGGTGATGGGATCAATCTTCCAAACGGTAGCAAGGTTGAAGTCAAAGATGCTGCGTCCTTGACCATCAATATGAATACCACAGGAGCTAAAGATCCTATCCGCTACCATAATGCTGGTATTTTCATGCCTACAGATGGTCAAGTAATCACTGGTAAAAATTCTACTTTGAATCTAAATACAAGTATTGGTCAAGGGATTTCTATCGGTGTAAAACGTCCTGATGACGCTATAACACCAGCTGATCGTTTTGGCGGCTATGGAGCTAGGGGTATAAGTAAAGTTAAAGATTCCTCAGCAATCATCTCTATTGGAGAGGGAGCTACCTTTAACTTTACAGGACGTGATGGAATCATCACTGGCCACAATGCAAGATTTACATCTGGAGAAAAATCTAAAGTTCGCTTTGAAAATCAGGGTCGTGGTGTAGCGCTTGAGCTTGGAGACGACTCTCATATCTTCTTTGGAAAAAACTCAGTTAATACCTTCCATTCTGATGGGAAAGGAAAAAGTAGAGAATTTCCTGGGCCATCTGGAGCGTTTGATGGATATAACTATATCGGTGTAGATGAAGACGGAACATTGACTGTTGATGCGTTTGCAACCTTCCGTGTTCAGATGGACAATCGTGGAGATAATGACTGGGATGATGTTATCTCTCTAGACTCACGAAAAGTAGAAAGAAAGCCAGTACCGCTATTTAAAGCTAATGAAGGTTCCATTGTTGACATCCGGGACGATAATACCAACTACTATGCAGAGTTGATTTCAGTTCCGTTGGGTGGCTCTAAGGATGTGACCTTCCAGTTTAATAATCCAGCCTACGTCTCTCTTCTTCGTTATACGAAATCATCAGGGATTTCTGCTGGAGCTATTGAGGGACACCTTCCTCCTGAAATCCCTCAAGGAAATAATCCGGAAAAAATTCCACATGGGAATATTCTTTATGTGAGCGCTAAAACTAAAGCCGATGGCGCTAAAATTGAGTTCAACGGACCAGAAGGTGTGACGAATGGGACTTATACAGTTTACTCTTTGAATTTGGACAATAAGGACCAAAAAACTAAAGTAAGTTCTGTTTGGACCAATATTCAAAGTGGTGCACTACCAGTTGCTGGATTCCTACCAGGTGCTAGACCTGAAATCCAACCATCGAATGCCCTTTCTGATCCTACCCTTTCTTCTGCAGGAAGTGTATTAGTAAACGATCCGGACTACGGAATTGATCCGGTTAACAGTAACCGTCAAAACATTTGGATTTCAAATGGTACAGTTATCGCTCCAGTTGCACAACATACCAATACAATCCGCTATGTCTATGAAGATGGAACACCTGTTTTAGGGGAAGATGGGAAACCATTGGTTGTTGTTCAAAAATCAGACTGGACAAGAAAGATTGAAGCTGGGATTGACCTTGCACGATTCCTTAATACGCTCGAAGGAAGTATCGTTGATAATGGAGATGATTTCCTTGCAGCCTATAAGAAAGCTCGCTATATCGTCAAAGATGTTAATGGAGATGGGATTGCCGATACTGGCTGGCTGGTGACTGGTACAGACAATACAACGAATACTTATGATAGTGTTGCTTCTCCTAAATCTGCTTTCGATAAGGACCATAAAGTTAAAGACCTTAAAGGGTACTCACCAAGTATTCTTACCTCAAATGTCCCAAATATTAAAACTGGAGCAGATGCAGAGACGGTCACGGCTGTATTGACCAATGCGGTCATTACAGATACAGTCACAACCCAAGATGAAAATGGGAATACAATCATTTCTGATAGCTATTTCAATAATTACTCAAATACTGGTTTTACCAATAATTATGAGACAGTTGTCGTTTATAAGAAAGAACAAAAGGCTCGTATCACCTATATTAATGTAGGAGAAGATGGTCAGGGAACTACTCCCTTAAAAACAGATGAGGTAAAAGGTAAATCTGGTGATCCTATCAAGTATACAACTACCGATGAGATTTCAAATTACGAGAGCCAAGGTTATGAACTTGTATCGGATGGATTTCCTAAGGGGATTACCTATTATGATAGTATAAATGATGATACTACCATCTCTCAAGATTATGTGGTTAAGCTTCGTCAAAAAGTTGTGACTGTTCCACCTTCTGAAACCCCAGAGTGGCCAGAAGGTGTTAAAGAAGCAGATAAACAACAGTTGGTTAAAGATATTAACAGGGTTGTTCACTACAAGTTTAAAGCGGACAATAGACAAGCAAGTCCAGATCGGTCAGATAAAGTCACATTTGAACGTTCTGCTAAAGTTAACCTTGTTACCAAGAAGATAACGTATACAGACTGGACAGCTAAGGATGGCGATACTACGTTTGACGCTATTACGAGTCCGAAACTTGCCGGCTATCTAGCGGATAAGGGCGAAGTTCCTGAAAAGACGAACTTGACAGAAAATAGTCAGGATATAGAGGAAACCGTTTACTATACGAAACTAGGAAGCTGGGTTCCAAAGGTGCCGGCTGGAAAGGAACCTAAAGATCCTATCCAATATCCAAATCATCCAACGGATCCGACAAAACCTGGAACGCCAGAAGAAGGAATTATTCCAAATATCCCTGGATATACCCCACAAGGTCCAGGTGGCGCTTTAACTCCAAAAGTTCCTGGAGATCCAACTCAAGGCTTCAACCCTCCAGCAATTCCAAATGATCCAAGTCAAGATACGCCAATCACGTATGAGGCTAACAATCAAAAAGCGACCGTAACCTTCATCGATGATACCGCTAAAAAGAACATCGAAGTAAAAAATGTGCCTGGTAAGACAGATCAAACAAGTGACTATCGTACAAAACCAACGATTGATAAATTGACTGCTCAAGGTTATGTTCTCGTATCAGATAACTATCCAGCAACTGGTGTAGTATTCGATGCAGTTGATGATGAGAAAGGTGCTTCACAAACATTTGAAGTTCACTTGAAACATGGTACACAGGTAGTTCCACCATCTGACAACCCAGAATGGCCAAATGGTGTCACTGATAAGAAAGAATTGGTGAAAACTGTTACTCGTACCATTCATTACAAATACGCAGATGGTAGAGAAGCAGCGAAGGATGTCACAGAAACCTTGACCTTCAAGCGCAATGCGACTGTTGACTTGGTAGATAAAACTGTTACTTACGGTGATTGGGTAGCGGACAATGAGGACACAACGTTTGACGCTGTAACGTCTCCAACTATTGCAGGGTACACTCCTGACAAAGCCGTTGTTGCCGCAGAAGAAAACATCACGGCAGACGCGAAAAATCGTGAAGTCACAGTTACTTACAACGCTGGTGATCAAAAAGCTAAAGTAACCTTCATCGATACAGGTCTAGACGGTAATGGAAACACTGAGTTGAGCCATGAAGATCTAGCAGGTAAGACTGGTGCGAAGAGCCCTTACAGTCCTCAAGCAACGATTGAAGACTATAAGAAGAAAGGCTATGAGCTTGTAAGCAACGACTTCCCAGCAGATGGCTTGACCTTCGATACAGTAGATGATGGAACAACTGTTTCTCAAAACTTCGAAGTTCGCTTGAAACCAGGCAAAGTAACGGTACCACCGACAGATCCTAAGGATCCAACCAAGCCAATTAACCCTGACTATCCAGAAGGACCTAAGTGGCCAGCTGAGACAGGTCAAGATGGCTTGAACAAAGTCATTACGCAAACCATCCACTATAAGGAAAAAGATAGTGGAGATACCCTTGCCAAAGACGCGACAGACTCTGTAACCTTCACTCGTTCTGTAACCGTGAACAAGGTAACAGGGGAAGTGATTGAATCTACTCCTTGGACAGCTAAGGATAACGATACTACGTTTGACGCTGTAACGTCTCCAGTAGTTTCTGGTCATTACCTTGTGAAGGCGGACGACGCGGAGATTGAAGCAGTCACTGGTTTAACAGAAACAAGTTCAAATATTGAACACACCGTTTACTATGGCAAACTAGCAAGCTGGGTACCAAACAAACCAGGTGAGGAAAAACCAACTCCGCTTCCATATCCAGATCCAACACCAGAGAAGCCAACGGTTCCAGGTGAGCCAACGGTTACGATTCCGTATGTCCCAGGATATACCCCACAAGATCCAGATGGTCAACCATTGACTCCGGCAGATCCAAAGAATCCAGAGGCAGGCTATACGCCACCAACGCCAAAAGATCCAGGTAAAGATACGCCAATCACGTATGAGGCTAACGATCAAAAAGCTAAAGTAACCTTCATCGATACAGGTCTAGACGGTAAAGGAAACACTGAGTTGAGCCATGAAGATCTAACAGGTAAGACAGATCAAACAAGTGACTATCGTACAAAACCAACGATTGATAAATTGACTGCTCAAGGTTATGTTCTCGTATCAGATAACTATCCAGCAACTGGTGTAGTATTCGATGCAGTTGATGATGAGAAAGGTGCTTCACAAACATTTGAAGTTCACTTGAAACATGGTACACAGGTAGTTCCACCATCTGACAACCCAGAATGGCCAAATGGTGTCACTGATAAGAAAGAATTGGTGAAAACTGTTACTCGTACCATTCATTACAAATACGCAGATGGTAGAGAAGCAGCGAAGGATGTCACAGAAACCTTGACCTTCAAGCGCAATGCGACTGTTGACTTGGTAGATAAAACTGTTACTTACGGTGATTGGGTAGCGGACAATGAGGACACAACGTTTGACGCTGTAACGTCTCCAACTATTGCAGGGTACACTCCTGACAAAGCCGTTGTTGCCGCAGAAGAAAACATCACGGCAGACGCGAAAAATCGTGAAGTCACAGTTACTTACAACGCTGGTGATCAAAAAGCTAAAGTAACCTTCATCGATACAGGTCTAGACGGTAATGGAAACACTGAGTTGAGCCATGAAGATCTAGCAGGTAAGACTGGTGCGAAGAGCCCTTACAGTCCTCAAGCAACGATTGAAGACTATAAGAAGAAAGGCTATGAGCTTGTAAGCAACGACTTCCCAGCAGATGGCTTGACCTTCGATACAGTAGATGATGGAACAACTGTTTCTCAAAACTTCGAAGTTCGCTTGAAACCAGGCAAAGTAACGGTACCACCGACAGATCCTAAGGATCCAACCAAGCCAATTAACCCTGACTATCCAGAAGGACCTAAGTGGCCAGCTGAGACAGGTCAAGATGGCTTGAACAAAGTCATTACGCAAACCATCCACTATAAGGAAAAAGATAGTGGAGATACCCTTGCCAAAGACGCGACAGACTCTGTAACCTTCACTCGTTCTGTAACCGTGAACAAGGTAACAGGGGAAGTGATTGAATCTACTCCTTGGACAGCTAAGGATAACGATACTACGTTTGACGCTGTAACGTCTCCAGTAGTTTCTGGTCATTACCTTGTGAAGGCGGACGACGCGGAGATTGAAGCAGTCACTGGTTTAACAGAAACAAGTTCAAATATTGAACACACCGTTTACTATGGCAAACTAGCAAGCTGGGTACCAAACAAACCAGGTGAGGAAAAACCAACTCCGCTTCCATATCCAGATCCAACACCAGAGAAGCCAACGGTTCCAGGTGAGCCAACGGTTACGATTCCGTATGTCCCAGGATATACCCCACAAGATCCAGATGGTCAACCATTGACTCCGGCAGATCCAAAGAATCCAGAGGCAGGCTATACGCCACCAACGCCAAAAGATCCAGGTAAAGATACGCCAATCACGTATGAGGCTAACGATCAAAAAGCTAAAGTAACCTTCATCGATACAGGTCTAGACGGTAAAGGAAACACTGAGTTGAGCCATGAAGATCTAACAGGTAAGACAGATCAAACAAGTGACTATCGTACAAAACCAACGATTGATAAATTGACTGCTCAAGGTTATGTTCTCGTATCAGATAACTATCCAGCAACTGGTGTAGTATTCGATGCAGTTGATGATGAGAAAGGTGCTTCACAAACATTTGAAGTTCACTTGAAACATGGTACACAGGTAGTTCCACCATCTGACAACCCAGAATGGCCAAATGGTGTCACTGATAAGAAAGAATTGGTGAAAACTGTTACTCGTACCATTCATTACAAATACGCAGATGGTAGAGAAGCAGCGAAGGATGTCACAGAAACCTTGACCTTCAAGCGCAATGCGACTGTTGACTTGGTAGATAAAACTGTTACTTACGGTGATTGGGTAGCGGACAATGAGGACACAACGTTTGACGCTGTAACGTCTCCAACTATTGCAGGGTACACTCCTGACAAAGCCGTTGTTGCCGCAGAAGAAAACATCACGGCAGACGCGAAAAATCGTGAAGTCACAGTTACTTACAACGCTGGTGATCAAAAAGCTAAAGTAACCTTCATCGATACAGGTCTAGACGGTAATGGAAACACTGAGTTGAGCCATGAAGATCTAGCAGGTAAGACTGGTGCGAAGAGCCCTTACAGTCCTCAAGCAACGATTGAAGACTATAAGAAGAAAGGCTATGAGCTTGTAAGCAACGACTTCCCAGCAGATGGCTTGACCTTCGATACAGTAGATGATGGAACAACTGTTTCTCAAAACTTCGAAGTTCGCTTGAAACCAGGCAAAGTAACGGTACCACCGACAGATCCTAAGGATCCAACCAAGCCAATTAACCCTGACTATCCAGAAGGACCTAAGTGGCCAGCTGAGACAGGTCAAGATGGCTTGAACAAAGTCATTACGCAAACCATCCACTATAAGGAAAAAGATAGTGGAGATACCCTTGCCAAAGACGCGACAGACTCTGTAACCTTCACTCGTTCTGTAACCGTGAACAAGGTAACAGGGGAAGTGATTGAATCTACTCCTTGGACAGCTAAGGATAACGATACTACGTTTGACGCTGTAACGTCTCCAGTAGTTTCTGGTCATTACCTTGTGAAGGCGGACGACGCGGAGATTGAAGCAGTCACTGGTTTAACAGAAACAAGTTCAAATATTGAACACACCGTTTACTATGGCAAACTAGCAAGCTGGGTACCAAACAAACCAGGTGAGGAAAAACCAACTCCGCTTCCATATCCAGATCCAACACCAGAGAAGCCAACGGTTCCAGGTGAGCCAACGGTTACGATTCCGTATGTCCCAGGATATACCCCACAAGATCCAGATGGTCAACCATTGACTCCGGCAGATCCAAAGAATCCAGAGGCAGGCTATACGCCACCAACGCCAAAAGATCCAGGTGAAAATACGGTCATTACGTATGTGGCAGATGACCAAAAGGCAACAATTACCTACGTTGATCAAACAACTGGTAAAAACCTTGCCGTTGAGTCCAAGTCAGGTAAATCTGGTGATCCTATCCCGTATACAACTGCCGATAAGATTAAAGAGTATACAGATAAGGGTTATGTCCTAGTATCTAATACCTTCACGGATGGTAAAGAGAAATTCGACAATGATTCAGCTGCGGATCAAAACTTCGTCGTTACCCTTAAACAAGGTACGGAAGAAGTGCCACCGACAGCTCCTAAGACCCCAGGTGAGCCAATTAACCCTGGCTTCCCAGAAGGACCTAAGTGGCCAGCTGAGACAGGTCAAGATGGCTTGAACAAAGTCATTACGCAAACCATCCACTATAAGGAAAAAGATAGTGGAGATACCCTTGCCAAAGACGCGACAGACTCTGTAACCTTCACTCGTTCTGTAACCGTGAACAAGGTAACAGGGGAAGTGATTGAATCTACTCCTTGGACAGCTAAGGATAACGATACTACGTTTGACGCTGTAACGTCTCCAGTAGTTTCTGGTCATTACCTTGTGAAGGCGGACGACGCGGTGATTGAAGAAGTTACTGGTTTAACAGAAACAAGTTCAAATATTGAACACACCGTTTACTATGGCAAACTAGCAAGCTGGGTACCAAACAAACCAGGTGAGGAAAAACCAACTCCGCTTCCATATCCAGATCCAACACCAGAGAAACCAACGGTTCCAGGTGAGCCAACGGTTACGATTCCGTATGTCCCAGGATATACCCCACAAGATCCAGATGGTCAACCATTGACTCCGGCGGATCCAAAGAATCCAGCAGGCGGCTATACACCACCAACGCCAAAAGATCCAGGTGAAAATACGGTCATTACGTATGTGGCAGATGACCAAAAGGCAACGATTACCTACGTTGATCAAACAACTGGTAAAAACCTTGCCGTTGAGTCCAAGTCAGGTAAATCTGGTGATCTTATCCCGTATACAACTGCCGATAAGATTAAAGAGTATACAGATAAGGGTTATGTCCTAGTATCTAATACCTTCACAGATGGTAAAGAGAAATTCGACAATGATTCAGCTGTGGATCAAAACTTCGTCGTTACCCTTAAACAAGGTACGGAAGAAGTGCCACCGACAGCTCCTAAGACCCCAGGTGAGCCAATCAACCCTGGCTTCCCAGAAGGACCTAAGTGGCCAGCTGAGACAGGTCAAGATGGCTTGAACAAAGTCATTACGCAAACCATCCACTATAAGGAAAAAGATAGTGGAGATACCCTTGCCAAAGACGCGACAGACTCTGTAACCTTCACTCGTTCTGTAACCGTGAACAAGGTAACAGGGGAAGTGATTGAATCTACTCCTTGGACAGCTAAGGATAACGATACTACGTTTGACGCTGTAACGTCTCCAGTAGTTTCTGGTCATTACCTTGTGAAGGCGGACGACGCGGTGATTGAAGAAGTTACTGGTTTAACAGAAACAAGTTCAAATATTGAACACACCGTTTACTATGGCAAACTAGCAAGCTGGGTACCAAACAAACCAGGTGAGGAAAAACCAACTCCGCTTCCATATCCAGATCCAACACCAGAGAAACCAACGGTTCCAGGTGAGCCAACGGTTACGATTCCGTATGTCCCAGGATATACCCCACAAGATCCAGATGGTCAACCATTGACTCCGGCAGATCCAAAGAATCCAGAGGCAGGCTATACGCCACCAACGCCAAAAGATCCAGGTAAAGATACGCCAATCACGTATGAGGCTAACGATCAAAAAGCTAAAGTAACCTTCATCGATACAGGTCTAGACGGTAAAGGAAACACTGAGTTGAGCCATGAAGATCTAACAGGTAAGACAGATCAAACAAGTGACTATCGTACAAAACCAACGATTGATAAATTGACTGCTCAAGGTTATGTTCTCGTATCAGATAACTATCCAGCAACTGGTGTAGTATTCGATGCAGTTGATGATGAGAAAGGTGCTTCACAAACATTTGAAGTTCACTTGAAACATGGTACACAGGTAGTTCCACCATCTGACAACCCAGAATGGCCAAATGGTGTCACTGATAAGAAAGAATTGGTGAAAACTGTTACTCGTACCATTCATTACAAATACGCAGATGGTAGAGAAGCAGCGAAGGATGTCACAGAAACCTTGACCTTCAAGCGCAATGCGACTGTTGACTTGGTAGATAAAACTGTTACTTACGGTGATTGGGTAGCGGACAATGAGGACACAACGTTTGACGCTGTAACGTCTCCAACTATTGCAGGGTACACTCCTGACAAAGCCGTTGTTGCCGCAGAAGAAAACATCACGGCAGACGCGAAAAATCGTGAAGTCACAGTTACTTACAACGCTGGTGATCAAAAAGCTAAAGTAACCTTCATCGATACAGGTCTAGACGGTAATGGAAACACTGAGTTGAGCCATGAAGATCTAGCAGGTAAGACTGGTGCGAAGAGCCCTTACAGTCCTCAAGCAACGATTGAAGACTATAAGAAGAAAGGCTATGAGCTTGTAAGCAACGACTTCCCAGCAGATGGCTTGACCTTCGATACAGTAGATGATGGAACAACTGTTTCTCAAAACTTCGAAGTTCGCTTGAAACCAGGCAAAGTAACGGTACCACCGACAGATCCTAAGGATCCAACCAAGCCAATTAACCCTGACTATCCAGAAGGACCTAAGTGGCCAGCTGAGACAGGTCAAGATGGCTTGAACAAAGTCATTACGCAAACCATCCACTATAAGGAAAAAGATAGTGGAGATACCCTTGCCAAAGACGCGACAGACTCTGTAACCTTCACTCGTTCTGTAACCGTGAACAAGGTAACAGGGGAAGTGATTGAATCTACTCCTTGGACAGCTAAGGATAACGATACTACGTTTGACGCTGTAACGTCTCCAGTAGTTTCTGGTCATTACCTTGTGAAGGCGGACGACGCGGAGATTGAAGCAGTCACTGGTTTAACAGAAACAAGTTCAAATATTGAACACACCGTTTACTATGGCAAACTAGCAAGCTGGGTACCAAACAAACCAGGTGAGGAAAAACCAACTCCGCTTCCATATCCAGATCCAACACCAGAGAAGCCAACGGTTCCAGGTGAGCCAACGGTTACGATTCCGTATGTCCCAGGATATACCCCACAAGATCCAGATGGTCAACCATTGACTCCGGCAGATCCAAAGAATCCAGAGGCAGGCTATACGCCACCAACGCCAAAAGATCCAGGTAAAGATACGCCAATCACGTATGAGGCTAACGATCAAAAAGCTAAAGTAACCTTCATCGATACAGGTCTAGACGGTAAAGGAAACACTGAGTTGAGCCATGAAGATCTAACAGGTAAGACAGATCAAACAAGTGACTATCGTACAAAACCAACGATTGATAAATTGACTGCTCAAGGTTATGTTCTCGTATCAGATAACTATCCAGCAACTGGTGTAGTATTCGATGCAGTTGATGATGAGAAAGGTGCTTCACAAACATTTGAAGTTCACTTGAAACATGGTACACAGGTAGTTCCACCATCTGACAACCCAGAATGGCCAAATGGTGTCACTGATAAGAAAGAATTGGTGAAAACTGTTACTCGTACCATTCATTACAAATACGCAGATGGTAGAGAAGCAGCGAAGGATGTCACAGAAACCTTGACCTTCAAGCGCAATGCGACTGTTGACTTGGTAGATAAAACTGTTACTTACGGTGATTGGGTAGCGGACAATGAGGACACAACGTTTGACGCTGTAACGTCTCCAACTATTGCAGGGTACACTCCTGACAAAGCCGTTGTTGCCGCAGAAGAAAACATCACGGCAGACGCGAAAAATCGTGAAGTCACAGTTACTTACAACGCTGGTGATCAAAAAGCTAAAGTAACCTTCATCGATACAGGTCTAGACGGTAATGGAAACACTGAGTTGAGCCATGAAGATCTAGCAGGTAAGACTGGTGCGAAGAGCCCTTACAGTCCTCAAGCAACGATTGAAGACTATAAGAAGAAAGGCTATGAGCTTGTAAGCAACGACTTCCCAGCAGATGGCTTGACCTTCGATACAGTAGATGATGGAACAACTGTTTCTCAAAACTTCGAAGTTCGCTTGAAACCAGGCAAAGTAACGGTACCACCGACAGATCCTAAGGATCCAACCAAGCCAATTAACCCTGACTATCCAGAAGGACCTAAGTGGCCAGCTGAGACAGGTCAAGATGGCTTGAACAAAGTCATTACGCAAACCATCCACTATAAGGAAAAAGATAGTGGAGATACCCTTGCCAAAGACGCGACAGACTCTGTAACCTTCACTCGTTCTGTAACCGTGAACAAGGTAACAGGGGAAGTGATTGAATCTACTCCTTGGACAGCTAAGGATAACGATACTACGTTTGACGCTGTAACGTCTCCAGTAGTTTCTGGTCATTACCTTGTGAAGGCGGACGACGCGGAGATTGAAGCAGTCACTGGTTTAACAGAAACAAGTTCAAATATTGAACACACCGTTTACTATGGCAAACTAGCAAGCTGGGTACCAAACAAACCAGGTGAGGAAAAACCAACTCCGCTTCCATATCCAGATCCAACACCAGAGAAGCCAACGGTTCCAGGTGAGCCAACGGTTACGATTCCGTATGTCCCAGGATATACCCCACAAGATCCAGATGGTCAACCATTGACTCCGGCAGATCCAAAGAATCCAGAGGCAGGCTATACGCCACCAACGCCAAAAGATCCAGGTGAAAATACGGTCATTACGTATGTGGCAGATGACCAAAAGGCAACAATTACCTACGTTGATCAAACAACTGGTAAAAACCTTGCCGTTGAGTCCAAGTCAGGTAAATCTGGTGATCCTATCCCGTATACAACTGCCGATAAGATTAAAGAGTATACAGATAAGGGTTATGTCCTAGTATCTAATACCTTCACGGATGGTAAAGAGAAATTCGACAATGATTCAGCTGCGGATCAAAACTTCGTCGTTACCCTTAAACAAGGTACGGAAGAAGTGCCACCGACAGCTCCTAAGACCCCAGGTGAGCCAATTAACCCTGGCTTCCCAGAAGGACCTAAGTGGCCAGCTGAGACAGGTCAAGATGGCTTGAACAAAGTCATTACGCAAACCATCCACTATAAGGAAAAAGATAGTGGAGATACCCTTGCCAAAGACGCGACAGACTCTGTAACCTTCACTCGTTCTGTAACCGTGAACAAGGTAA
Organism: Streptococcus himalayensis; assembly: GCF_001708305.1. Classification (NCBI taxonomy): domain Bacteria; kingdom Bacillati; phylum Bacillota; class Bacilli; order Lactobacillales; family Streptococcaceae; genus Streptococcus; species Streptococcus himalayensis. Next base: position 10,865 of record NZ_CP016953.1, on the reverse strand, counting down.
CAGGGGAAGTGATTGAATCTACTCCTTGGACAGCTAAGGATAACGATACTACGTTTGACGCTGTAACGTCTCCAGTAGTTTCTGGTCATTACCTTGTGAAGGCGGACGACGCGGAGATTGAAGCAGTCACTGGTTTAACAGAAACAAGTTCAAATATTGAACACACCGTTTACTATGGCAAACTAGCAAGCTGGGTACCAAACAAACCAGGTGAGGAAAAACCAACTCCGCTTCCATATCCAGATCCAACACCAGAGAATCCAACGGTTCCAGGTGAGCCAACGGTTACGATTCCGTATGTCCCAGGATATACCCCACAAGATCCAGATGGTCAACCATTGACTCCGGCAGATCCAAAGAATCCAGAGGCAGGCTATACGCCACCAACGCCAAAAGATCCAGGTGAAAATACGGTCATTACGTATGTGGCAGATGACCAAAAGGCAACAATTACCTACGTTGATCAAACAACTGGTAAAAACCTTGCCGTTGAGTCCAAGTCAGGTAAATCTGGTGATCCTATCCCGTATACAACTGCCGATAAGATTAAAGAGTATACAGATAAGGGTTATGTCCTAGTATCTAATACCTTCACGGATGGTAAAGAGAAATTCGACAATGATTCAGCTGCGGATCAAAACTTCGTCGTTACCCTTAAACAAGGTACGGAAGAAGTGCCACCGACAGCTCCTAAGACCCCAGGTGAGCCAATTAACCCTGGCTTCCCAGAAGGACCTAAGTGGCCAGCTGAGACAGGTCAAGATGGCTTGAACAAAGTCATTACGCAAACCATCCACTATAAGGAAAAAGATAGTGGAGATACCCTTGCCAAAGACGCGACAGACTCTGTAACCTTCACTCGTTCTGTAACCGTGAACAAGGTAACAGGGGAAGTGATTGAATCTACTCCTTGGACAGCTAAGGATAACGATACTACGTTTGACGCTGTAACGTCTCCAGTAGTTTCTGGTCATTACCTTGTGAAGGCGGACGACGCGGTGATTGAAGAAGTTACTGGTTTAACAGAAACAAGTTCAAATATTGAACACACCGTTTACTATGGCAAACTAGCAAGCTGGGTACCAAACAAACCAGGTGAGGAAAAACCAACTCCGCTTCCATATCCAGATCCAACACCAGAGAAACCAACGGTTCCAGGTGAGCCAACGGTTACGATTCCGTATGTCCCAGGATATACCCCACAAGATCCAGATGGTCAACCATTGACTCCGGCGGATCCAAAGAATCCAGCAGGCGGCTATACACCACCAACGCCAAAAGATCCAGGTGAAAATACGGTCATTACGTATGTGGCAGATGACCAAAAGGCAACGATTACCTACGTTGATCAAACAACTGGTAAAAACCTTGCCGTTGAGTCCAAGTCAGGTAAATCTGGTGATCTTATCCCGTATACAACTGCCGATAAGATTAAAGAGTATACAGATAAGGGTTATGTCCTAGTATCTAATACCTTCACAGATGGTAAAGAGAAATTCGACAATGATTCAGCTGTGGATCAAAACTTCGTCGTTACCCTTAAACAAGGTACGGAAGAAGTGCCACCGACAGCTCCTAAGACCCCAGGTGAGCCAATCAACCCTGGCTTCCCAGAAGGACCTAAGTGGCCAGCTGAGACAGGTCAAGATGGCTTGAACAAAGTCATTACGCAAACCATCCACTATAAGGAAAAAGATAGTGGAGATACCCTTGCCAAAGACGCGACAGACTCTGTAACCTTCACTCGTTCTGTAACCGTGAACAAGGTAACAGGGGAAGTGATTGAATCTACTCCTTGGACAGCTAAGGATAACGATACTACGTTTGACGCTGTAACGTCTCCAGTAGTTTCTGGTCATTACCTTGTGAAGGCGGACGACGCGGTGATTGAAGAAGTTACTGGTTTAACAGAAACAAGTTCAAATATTGAACACACCGTTTACTATGGCAAACTAGCAAGCTGGGTACCAAACAAACCAGGTGAGGAAAAACCAACTCCGCTTCCATATCCAGATCCAACACCAGAGAAACCAACGGTTCCAGGTGAGCCAACGGTTACGATTCCGTATGTCCCAGGATATACCCCACAAGATCCAGATGGTCAACCATTGACTCCGGCGGATCCAAAGAATCCAGCAGGCGGCTATACACCACCAACGCCAAAAGATCCAGGTGAAAATACGGTCATTACGTATGTGGCAGATGACCAAAAGGCAACGATTACCTACGTTGATCAAACAACTGGTAAAAACCTTGCCGTTGAGTCCAAGTCAGGTAAATCTGGTGATCTTATCCCGTATACAACTGCCGATAAGATTAAAGAGTATACAGATAAGGGTTATGTCCTAGTATCTAATACCTTCACAGATGGTAAAGAGAAATTCGACAATGATTCAGCTGTGGATCAAAACTTCGTCGTTACCCTTAAACAAGGTACGGAAGAAGTGCCACCGACAGCTCCTAAGACCCCAGGTGAGCCAATCAACCCTGGCTTCCCAGAAGGACCTAAGTGGCCAGCTGAGACAGGTCAAGATGGCTTGAACAAAGTCATTACGCAAACCATCCACTATAAGGAAAAAGATAGTGGAGATACCCTTGCCAAAGACGCGACAGACTCTGTAACCTTCACTCGTTCTGTAACCGTGAACAAGGTAACAGGGGAAGTGATTGAATCTACTCCTTGGACAGCTAAGGATAACGATACTACGTTTGACGCTGTAACGTCTCCAGTAGTTTCTGGTCATTACCTTGTGAAGGCGGACGACGCGGTGATTGAAGAAGTTACTGGTTTAACAGAAACAAGTTCAAATATTGAACACACCGTTTACTATGGCAAACTAGCAAGCTGGGTACCAAACAAACCAGGTGAGGAAAAACCAACTCCGCTTCCATATCCAGATCCAACACCAGAGAAGCCAACGGTTCCAGGTGAGCCAACGGTTACGATTCCGTATGTCCCAGGATATACCCCACAAGATCCAGATGGTCAACCATTGACTCCGGCAGATCCAAAGAATCCAGCAGGCGGCTATACACCACCAACGCCAAAAGATCCAGGTGAAAATACGGTCATTACGTATGTGGCAGATGACCAAAAGGCAACAATTACCTACGTTGATCAAACAACTGGTAAAAACCTTGCCGTTGAGTCCAAGTCAGGTAAATCTGGTGATCCTATCCCGTATACAACTGCCGATAAGATTAAAGAGTATACAGATAAGGGTTATGTCCTAGTATCTAATACCTTCACGGATGGTAAAGAGAAATTCGACAATGATTCAGCTGCGGATCAAAACTTCGTCGTTACCCTTAAACAAGGTACGGAAGAAGTGCCACCGACAGCTCCTAAGACCCCAGGTGAGCCAATTAACCCTGGCTTCCCAGAAGGACCTAAGTGGCCAGCTGAGACAGGTAAAGATGGCTTGAACAAAGTCATTACGCAAACCATCCACTATAAGGAAAAAGATAGTGGAGATACCCTTGCCAAAGACGCGACAGACTCTGTAACCTTCACTCGTTCTGTAACCGTGAACAAGGTAACAGGGGAAGTGATTGAATCTACTCCTTGGACAGCTAAGGATAACGATACTACGTTTGACGCTGTAACGTCTCCAGTAGTTTCTGGTCATTACCTTGTGAAGGCGGACGACGCGGAGATTGAAGCAGTCACTGGTTTAACAGAAACAAGTTCAAATATTGAACACACCGTTTACTATGGCAAACTAGCAAGCTGGGTACCAAACAAACCAGGTGAGGAAAAACCAACTCCGCTTCCATATCCAGATCCAACACCAGAGAATCCAACGGTTCCAGGTGAGCCAACGGTTACGATTCCGTATGTCCCAGGATATACCCCACAAGATCCAGATGGTCAACCATTGACTCCGGCAGATCCAAAGAATCCAGAGGCAGGCTATACGCCACCAACGCCAAAAGATCCAGGTGAAAATACGGTCATTACGTATGTGGCAGATGACCAAAAGGCAACAATTACCTACGTTGATCAAACAACTGGTAAAAACCTTGCCGTTGAGTCCAAGTCAGGTAAATCTGGTGATCCTATCCCGTATACAACTGCCGATAAGATTAAAGAGTATACAGATAAGGGTTATGTCCTAGTATCTAATACCTTCACGGATGGTAAAGAGAAATTCGACAATGATTCAGCTGCGGATCAAAACTTCGTCGTTACCCTTAAACAAGGTACGGAAGAAGTGCCACCGACAGCTCCTAAGACCCCAGGTGAGCCAATTAACCCTGGCTTCCCAGAAGGACCTAAGTGGCCAGCTGAGACAGGTCAAGATGGCTTGAACAAAGTCATTACGCAAACCATCCACTATAAGGAAAAAGATAGTGGAGATACCCTTGCCAAAGACGCGACAGACTCTGTAACCTTCACTCGTTCTGTAACCGTGAACAAGGTAACAGGGGAAGTGATTGAATCTACTCCTTGGACAGCTAAGGATAACGATACTACGTTTGACGCTGTAACGTCTCCAGTAGTTTCTGGTCATTACCTTGTGAAGGCGGATGACGCGGTGATTGAAGAAGTTACTGGTTTAACAGAAACAAGTTCAAATATTGAACACACCGTTTACTATGGCAAACTAGCAAACTGGGTACCAAACAAACCAGGTGAGGAAAAACCAACTCCGCTTCCTTATCCAGATCCAACACCAGAGAATCCAACGGTTCCAGGTAAGCCAACGGTTACGATTCCGTATGTCCCAGGATATACCCCACAAGATCCAGATGGTCAACCATTGACTCCAGTGGATCCAAACGATCCAAGCAAGGGCTATATCCCACCAGTACCGAAGAATCCAGGTGAAAATACCCATATTCCTTATGTGCCAAATGAACCGACAGTCCCAGAAGGTAAATTGGTACCATCGAAACCAATTCCAGAAAAACCAGCTAAGCCAGCAGAACCTGCGAAGGAAATGACTCCACCGTACATGAAACAAGGTACAGAGGAATTGCCAAATACAGGTGATGCAACTGGACAAAGTGGCATGGTTTACGGTGCAGCAGCACTCGGATTGACAGCTCTTCTTGCAGCAGTGAAGAAGAAATCAGAAAATGAAGACTAAAGTTTTATAGAGATGAAGACTATGAAGCAAGATAATCATTTTCACCGACCTCGCACTTTTGTGTGCAAGCAATGCGGTCGTGTTGTGACGACTATCACAGGGACTCTTGATAGGCGTCAGACATTCTGCAGCCCGATTTGTAGCCGGCGCTACTGGCGTCACTCTACAAGGAGAAAAAAGTAGAGGAGCACTCTTAGCAGGACTGTCCAGAGACCTATTGGCTAGCGAAAGCTAGCTGATAGGTCTTTTTGCTTGCTATTGTGGCTATTTGTAACCGCCCAATAACCAGGTATATTGAAAAAGTTCCAAAGTCTTGCTTGACTCTGGAACTTTTCTATTTGCAGTTGTTCTGAATTCGTTCAGTCCACGGTAAATAAGCCTCTAGAACCTCCTTTTTTGCGAGTGACTCCTCGTTTGGAAGATGTTCCAGAAGATAAGTGATGTATTTCTCTGAATCAAGCCCATGCCTCTTAGCTGTCTCCAGTAAACTCAGGATAATGGCAGTTGCTTCAGCTCCCTCAAAACTTTGGGAAAACAACCAATTTTTCCGTCCCATGACCAAGGACTTAATAGCGCGTTCTGCTACATTGTTGGATAGAACCAAGCGGCCATCTTGAAGAACTGCCTTGAATAGTTCTTCATACTTAAGGCTATACTCTATCGCACGACCAAGTTTTGATCCAGGTAAAATAGATTGATTGCGGCACCAGTCGAAGAACTCATCCATCAAAGGGGCTAACTCTGTCTGGCGTTTATGTAGTCGCTCCTCGCTAGACAAATCTGCCCAATCATTCTCCAAGGCAAATAGACGGTCGCAATAGGCTAATCCCTTAGCACCCAAGGAAGTCCTGTCTGCCTTTTTAGGCGTCGCCTCGAAGAACTTTCTTCTGACATGTGCCCAACAACCAACTAACTGAGCTTGTTCTAACTGCCTATAGGCAGACCACATATCACAATGTACATAGCCATTATAGTCTCTAAGAAACTCCTTCACAACCAAGCCACTCCGCCCTTTATCGTGATGATAAAGAGTGATTCCCTGTTCTTCATGCTTGCCAGACAGGAAGGTCCAATAATAGGTCAACTGGCTATCATTTTCCAAGACCCTGTAAGAAGTCTCATCCGCATGGAGAACAGGCTGTTCTAGTAATTTCTCGTGCAGAAGGTCATAAATCGGCTCGAAATAATACTGACTAGACTTGATGTGCCAATTGGCGATTTCCTTCCGTGTGATTGGCAAGCCAAGCTTGTTCCAATCCTCTTCTTGGCGGTAGTTGGGAACCTTGAGATTGAATTTCTGATGAATCGTATGAGCGATGATGGAGGCTGACCCAAAGCTATGTGCTAAAGGGGCTTTAGGGACGGGAGCTTTGACAATCTTATCACTAAGATTCTTCTCGCTACACGCCTGACATTTGTAAGCATGTTGGACATGATCAATCCGCTTCAATTGCGCAGGAATAAAGATTAATTCTTGACGTTGGACGGTTGAACCAATCTCTTTCAACTGACCGTGACAGTCTGGACAAGTGCAGTCTTCGCCTTTTAGTTCATGATGAACCATCTCTGGAGTAAACTGACTGAAAACAGCCTGACGAATTCCCTTGGTTTTCTTGCGTTTGTAGGTGATGGTCTCTGTTTCAACTGGGTAAGTCAGCGTCTTCTTCAGGAAGTGGTTCTTCTTCAAAGAGACTTAGCTGACCAGTTTGATGCACAACCTTTTCTGATGACTTGCCATAGAGCTTTTGTGTCAGATAAGCTACTTGTTCACGAAGGAGAGCAAGTTCATTTGTGAGTTGTTGGTTAACAGCTGCTTGTTGTTTAATAATGGCTAATAACTCTTCCATAGTCTCACCCTCCAGTTTTCTTTATTATACCGAAAAGAAAGCCATGATTTCAATAGAAATCACGACTTTTTGTAGATTTTATTTTAGGACTTATCGAAAATCCCTTCATCAGCCAGTCTACTTGCTCGGAAGTTAGGGCTTTGACCTCATGTTCATCATTAGGCCAAGTGAGTTTGCCGTTTTCAAATCGTTTGTAAAGCAACCAAAATCCTTGTCCGTCCCAGTAAAGAGCTTTGAACCGGTCTTTGCGGCCGCCACAGAAGAGAAAAACTTGACCAGAAAAGAGATCAAGGTTGAACTGACTTTTTACCAGATAAGCCAGCGAATCAATCCCTTGACGCATATCGGTTTTGCCGCAAACCAGATAGACCTGCCCTAAATCACTGAGTTGGATGCTCATAAGTAAGTACCTTTTCTAAAATAGTTTCCAGTGTTTCTTGATGAAGAGATTGGAACAAGCTTAGTTCAACTTTTCCAATACCCATTTTCAGTACCAGATCATTTCTGGATTTATGAGGAAATCGACGAGATTGTGGTGTTTTCAAGGGAACAATAGGTTGTGACATCAAAATAGCCTCCAGTTCTGTTTTCTGATAACAGTATACTAGAGGCGTGGAAAATATCATAGACACCTCGTTATTGGGCGGTTACATCTGTAACCGCCCCATAACGAGGTATATTGAAAAAGTTCCAAAGTCTTGCTTGACTCTGGAACTTTTCTATTTGCAGTTGTTCTGAATTCGTTCAGTCCACGGCAAATAAGCCTCTAGAACCTCCTTTTTTGCGAGTGACTCCTCGTTTGGAAGATGTTCCAGAAGATAAGTGATGTATTTCTCTGAATCAAGACCATGCCTCTTAGTTGTCTCCAGTAAACTCAGGATAATGGCAGTTGCTTCAGCTTTTTCAAAAAAAATTATTTTCTTTAAAAAATAGTTGAAAAACAGATGTTTGATGATATAATAATATTATAAACTATTCAAAGGAGATGCCATGATTCATTTAGTCTGTCCTAATCCAGCCTTAGATCGTACTGTTTTAATGGAGAATTTTGCAGAAGATGTTGTCAATCGTCCGACAGAGGTACATGAAAATGCTGGAGGAAAAAGTTTTAATGTGGCCTACATTCTCAAGCAGGAAAAGACAGCAGAAAGTAGCCCGTTTTGTATTCACACCATGTTAGGTGGAAAGATGGGTGAATACATTGCAGAGTTAAATCAAGATCAAGATATTCCACTTGTTACGACACAGGTTCGAAAGAATACGAGAACTTGTACGATTATGATTGATACGGTGAAGAAAAAGACTTACTTGCTGTACGAAGCAGGCTTTGATTTAGATCAGGAGCTGTTGAATCAATTTACGGAGAATTTACTGAGTGCTGTTCAGTCAGGAGATACGGTGGTGTTTTCAGGTTCGCTCATGAAGGGAATGCCAGAAGATTATATTGCACAGGTAGCGGCCTCTTTACCAGAGCAGGTAGATTTGGTCGTGGATACTAGTGGTGCTGCCTTGATTTCCGCTTTGACGGCCCAGCCAAAGGTACTCAAGATTAACGATGAGGAACTAGCTGAAATGACTGGCTCGTCAACGGAAACTGCCGAAGAAGTCGCAGCTCTCTTGAAAGAATACCAAGAAATTCCATTTTTCATCGTAACCATGGGAGGAAAAGGCGTCGTTGCTCGCTTACAAGAGGATGTTTTCCATTTAACTTTCCCTAAGATTGACTTGAAAAACCCGATTGCTTCAGGTGATTTTTTCCTAGGAAGTCTTTGCTTTGCTCTGGCCAATCGAGGAAAAGTTGACCGTGAAGCGGTCATTCGTGCTTGTGCCTATGCGACAGCGAATTGCTTGCAATGGACACCAAGAGTAGAGATGGCAGATGTTGAGAGGATTATACAAGAAATCGAATTACGAGAATTATAGAAATCACAAAGAGCCCAAGTTTTTTAGCTTGAGCTCTTTTTTGGATCTTGTCTGGAAATATAGTCTAATTTTTGCTGACGTTTCCTACGTTTAAAGCGGCTTTCGGCTGACATGGCAGCAGCCTTATCAGGAAATTCTTCGTAGTAAAGGAGGGTGACAGGAAGCCTAGCACGGGTGTATTTGGCTCCTTTTCCGCTGTTATGAGTTTTGATTCGTTTGTCAAGGTCTGTCGTATAGCCAGTATAGAGGCTTCCATCGGCACAGGATAAAACATACATGTAAGCCTTAGTTGCCATAATAAATCTCATGAATTTCTGGTGTGTAACTTCCATCTTCCTCGTGAATAAAGAGAGGCGGAAGGATTTTCAGTCCATCTCGAGATCCATCTTTGATAGCTTCAATTAGCAACATATTAGCCTCTTTCTGAACCTTAGGATAGACAAATTGAATCCGCTTGGGAGCCAGATTATAGGTCTTCATAGTATCTAGAATATCCAAAAAGCGATCAGGGCGATGAACCATGGCCAAGCGACCATTTGATTTGAGAGTTTGTTGGGCTACGCGACAAATTTCTTCCAGATTGGTGGAGATTTCATGCCGTGCCAAGAGATAGTGCTCACTCTCGTTGAGATTGGATTGCTTATCTACCTTGAAGTAGGGGGGATTGCAGAGGATTAAGTCAACCTTGCTACCGGTAATGTAGTTTGTTAGATATTTAAGATCGTCTTGGATCACCTGCATTTGTTCTTCTAGGCCATTTAAAAGAATGGAACGTTTGGCCATATCTGCCAGACGTTCTTGAATTTCAACCGCAATAATCGGAGCCTTGGTATAAGTGCTCGCAAAAAGTCCCACCGCCCCATTTCCTGCACACAAATCAACGATAAGGCCGCGTTTTGGAAGTCTTGGAAAGCGAGAGAGTAGAACGCTATCTACTGAGTAGCTAAAAACTTCTCGATTCTGGATAATTTTGACGTCAGTAGAAAAGAGCTGATTGATGCGCTCCCCGTCTTTGAGTGGAACTTGTTTCATCATATCCCCATTATAGCACGATTCAGAGACTTTTCCAACTAATTATGTAAGTGGAGATTGTCCCTATTATGGGTGTTCTTGAATTTCAACAATAGGTATTTTATCTGGACTATTTATTTTTTACGGTAAAATAGAACAAGCAAAGTGAATTAAGAACCTGTATTCACAATGTCATAATGCCTTTAAAAGACGATGAATGTGTGATCATGTTACAAAAGCAAGCTCTGATGATAGTGGTTTTTCAATGAAAGAAACTCCGTATAGTTGGATATGAAAGGAAGTCATGAGAAAGCATGCACCATAGACAGCTTGTTTTGGTGATGTACAAAGTCGCATGAACAAGTTCGCATATAGACCATTTATAGGTGGGTGGTTTGAGAAATAGGGGGGCAAGTTTCCCTCGTTTTTGATCGGGTAAATCGGTATCAGATATTTTTGGGGTCATCATTCTAAATATAGCTTCTGCTTTTTTGATAGAAAAAAATTTAATAGTCTCTACCTATCAGATATTATAGAAAATTTGTATTTGTCAATAGCTACAATTTCGTCTAAAATGAAGGAAAAAAGGAGGTAACCCTATGACAACTTTACGAGACGCTTATAAGATTTTCAAAGAGGCTAAATTGGTCAATCTAACCCATCAAATGAATGAGGATAGCCCTCATTTCCCTGCCTTGCCAGCATTAGAGAAGAAGGATCTTTTTACTTTGAAGGATGGGTTCCATGTGCAACAATTTAGCGTTGTGGGTCAATATGGTACCCATATTGATGCGCCTATTCACTTTGTTGAAGGTGGTAAATGGTTAGACGAGCTGGCTTTAGAAGATTTACTCTTGCCCCTTTTTGTGATTGATAAATCAGAGGCAGTGGCTACGGATCCCCAACTATGAACTTAGCAAACAAGATGTTCTTGATTTTGAAGCTGTGCATGGTCAAATCCCAGCAGGCAGTTTTGTTGCTTTTAGAAGTG